>CAMWVO010000274.1 GCA_947177695.1 uncultured Clostridia bacterium | reverse complement strand
ATTTCCGAGGAGAGAATTATCATGGAGGACCGCTCCACGGGCACGGACGAGAATATACGCTTTTCACTTGAAAAGATGAACGAATACGGAATAAGCGGCAGCGTGACTATTGTTACCAACGATTTCCATCAGCTTCGGGCGAAGCTTATTGCGGACAAGTACGGTCTGGAATCCTACTCGGTCTCGGCGAGGACGTCCATGTGGCTGCTTCCCACATATTGGCTCAGGGAGTGGTTCGGGGTGTGCTATCAGGTCTTATTGGGACAATAAAAATAACTGCGGGACGTTTTATTCCGCAGTTATTTTTTTGCTTCATCGGACATACACTGTAGAAAAAGCTTTAAATTGGTGATGTTAATGTTTTTATGTATCAGACTTAAAAAATTTCTGCTGTGCCTTGCGGGTGTACTTATAGTGCTTTTTGGGGGAACAGTCCTTACGGCAAAAGGCTTTGAGCAGGCTGCCGTTGCCGCGGATACTTCGGAGACTGTAGGCGTCGGAGAAATTTTCGTCCCCGCGGTCATGTACCACTGTTTGCTGAAAGACCCTGCCAGAGCCGGGGACTATATTGTAAGTCCCGACGTTTTTGAGGAGGATATGCGGTATCTCACTGAAAACGGCTATGAAACCGTTTTTGTAAGCGATCTTATAAACTATGTGGAAAAAGGCATTCCCTTGCCCGAAAAGCCCGTGCTTGTGACCTTTGACGACGGTTATCTGAACGTTATGACCTATGCGTACCCGTACATGAAAGAGAACGGTCTGAAAGGTGTGATGAACGTTGTAGGTACGTACACCGACTTTTCGGCAGAGCAGGACGAGCATAATCCCGCATATTCCAGTCTGACATGGGACGAGATCGCGGAGCTTGCTAACAGCGGTGTTTTTGAGATAGGGAACCACACCTATAATATGCACTCCATGACCTCCCGCAGAGGCTGCAAAAAGCTTTACAATGAAAGTGCAGAAAATTACCGCAAAGCAATGTTTGACGATATCGCAATGCTTCAGGGACTTCTTTCGGACAAGTCGGGCGTAACTCCCGTGACCTTTGCGTATCCGTTCGGATTTGTGTCCGAGGACAGCGTTGATATCCTGCGGGATATGGGCTTTAAGGCGCTGCTGACCTGCAATGAGAAGCCGAATTATATTTCCCGCGGAGATTACGAATGCCTGCTGAGTATAAATCGGTACAACCGTCCTGCGGGAATATCCACAGAGGACTTCATGGAAAAGCTTCTTAAACATTAAAAACGGCGCAGGAAATGCTCCTGCGCCGTTTGATATTTTATTCGTGAAGTATCAGGTCATCGCCGAAATCTTCGGGGATAAAGTCCTGAATACCGTCGTCCTCGATAGCTTCCGCGCCCTCTGCGCCTTCTGCTGCAAGAGCCGCTGACTCCTCTTCGGAAAGCTCCTCCTCGGGCTCAGGCTCCACATAGTCAATGCTGTGTTCGTAAACAGAGGTATAAAACCTGTCAACATGACCGAAGATAGCGTCGGTGTACTGGTCGCGGAATTCGATCATTTCATCAAGTATAGGACCGAACTGTTCGGGAGAACGCGGCAAACCGGACGTGGGATCGTAATTGGCTCTGTTGTTTGTATGCTTCCATGCGCGGTTGAGCATAGCCAGAATATACTTATCCTTTTTCTCTTCAAGATTTTTCTTGAACTCGGACGGTATAGGCTTTTTGAACTGATAATATTTTTCCAGCGCGATCAATTCCTCCAGGGTGCTTTGAATGGAATCAAAATAGCCGAAAAAAGCTTTCGGGCTTTTGGTCGTGGAAATATTTGTCGTAGCAGTATTGATGCTTTTCATTCTTTTGGAAATGTAAACCTTCGTCATTTCGTCAAGGAACTCGTTAGACACCATGAGCTTTTTTTCGTTTGTACCGAAAATGATATTTTGCAGCTCAACCTGTTTGGCTTTACCGGAATTGCCCGAAAAAAGAGCCATTTAGAACATATCCTTTCATATTGATTTATGATTGACGGTTCGTCCGTAGACAGCTTTTACCGCGGGCAGAACCGCAATTGTCAGCGGGATAAAGAATACAAGCTCGGCGGCAGTCTTGCCGTACCGCAAATAAAGCTGCTGCGACGTGCTTGACATAAAGCCGTAGTACATCAGTATCGGCGTATTGAGCAGCAGACAAATTATGAACGAGTCCGCAAGTCTGGCAATAACGGAAAATACCACCAGCTTGAAGCCGTCTTTTTTGTACAGCAGCGAGCCGTAGACAAATCCCGTCAGAACCGCCGTCAGGGACAGCAAAGGCAGCGGCGCCTGACCGCTGAGGATACAGCCCACAAGGTCTCCCGCCGCGGCGGAAAGCATAGCGGGTACGGGACCGAACAGCATTCCAACAGCCGCAAGAGCAATAAACGCAAAGTTGACCTTGATAAATTCGGTGGGTCTGAACGAGAACATATCCAGCACGATAAACGCCGCGGTCAGTATTCCCGCCACGGTAAGACAGCGGACGTTTTTCAGTTCCGCCGCAGAATTTCTGAAATCGGAAAAAAAGCTTTTCATACCAAAACCTCCTTAAAATTATGCTAACTGCATAATCGGGAGTAAACTGTTTTCTTCCGAAAACAGTTACTGTTTCTTTCCGAAAACAGTAATGAAAAGCTCCTGTTATGCATTCAGCGGGATGCGGCAAACGCACCGCAAGTATCTATGTAAGGATACTTTTCGTCAAGGCGGCAACTCCCCGTCCGCCAAGCACTGTACGCGCGTTTGCCTACTCTGTATGCTTGTTTGCTAAAATACTTTGCTGATATTTCAATAGTTTATCAGAACGAAAGCTCGTCGGCAATTCTGTAAAGATTTTCGTCGAAAGGCTTTTGCATTGCAAGAGCTTCCTTGATGTCGAAGTCAACGATCTTGCCCTGCTGCATAGCCACAACACGGTTTCCGATACCCTTGTCAAGCAGGTCTACCGCGTAATAGCCCATTTCGCTTGCAACAACTCTGTCGCGCAGCGTAGGGCTTCCGCCTCTCTGAACGTGACCCAGGATAGTTGTTCTGGAGTCGATACCTGTCTTTTCGTGAATCTCTCTGGAAATTTCCTCAATATTTCCTACGCCCTCGGAAACCACCACGATAAAGTGCTGTCTCTTGTTTTCCTTGGACCTCTTGATCTTGTTGACGATGTCTTCCATAGAGAACTTAACTTCGGGGGTAATGATAGCCATAGCGCCTACGGCAGTACCCACGTTAAGAGCGATCCAGCCTGCGTTTCTGCCCATTACCTCAACAACGGAGCAGCGGTCGTGGGACATAGCGGTGTCGCGGATCTTATCGACCATTTCCATAGCGGTGTTCATAGCAGTGTCGTAACCGATGGTGTACTCGGTGCAGGCAATATCGTTGTCGATAGTTCCGGGCAGACCTATGCAGGGAACGCCGCCTTTGAAAGGTCGGCAGCGCCTCTGAACGAGCCGTCTCCGCCGATAACAACGATACCAACAAGATTGAGCTCGTCGCACTTCTGCTTTGCTTTAAGTACATAGTCCCATTCCTTGAATTCGAGACATCTTGCGGTGTAGAGCACCGTGCCGCCGCGCTGAATGATGTTGGAAACGTCTCTTGCGCCGAGATTAATGGTCTCGCCGTGGAGCAGACCGTTATAGCCTCTGTTGATGCCTACGACCTCGTAGCCCTTTCCCAGAGCGGCGCGTGTAACGGCTCTTACAGCCGCGTTCATGCCGGGAGCGTCCCCTCCGCTTGTTAAAACGCCAATTCTTTTCATATTTTATTCCTCCAATATTTATTACGTGAAATCAATAACTTACCATACATCTCTAATTATACTATT
>CAMWVO010000273.1 GCA_947177695.1 uncultured Clostridia bacterium | reverse complement strand
GCCCCCTCCCTCTCCCTTGTGGTTGTCCCCCTCGTTCGGCTCCGTACAAAATAATGATTACAACGCTAAATCCAAATTTACACTCTTTCTGCACTCTGATAGGTTCACGGCATTAGCTGTGAGCCTGTTTTTCTTTTCCCGAATTTAATACAGTCCAAAAAATATCAAACACTATTGACAACCCACTGTCTATGTGTTATACTGTATATATTACAATATTAACAGTATAACAGGAGCGCTTTATGAAAATCGTAATTAAGAATAAATCCGATATGCCGATATATGAACAGATCGAAGAACAGATAAAGACGCAGATACTCGACGGCAAGGTCACAGAGGACGAACAGCTTCCCTCCATAAGACAGCTTGCCCGCGATCTTAAGATAAGCGTTATTACGACAACGAGGGTCTACACCGATCTTGCGGACGAGGGCTTTATCATTTCCGTTTCGGGCAAAGGTTATTTTGTCGCACCGCGAAACAACGAGCTTCTGCGGGAGCGTATGCTCTGCGAAATGGAGGACGGTCTTGAAAAAGCCGTAACAAACGGCAGAAATGCAGGACTTTCCGACGAAGAGATCGTTGCCGCGCTGAAAAAATTTTTGGAGGAATGAACATGGAGAATATTCTGGAGATCAGCGGACTTTGCAAGGCTTACGAGGGTTTTTCACTGAAAGATGTGAGCTTTTCGCTGCCGAAGGGTTATATAATGGGATTTGTGGGTGAGAACGGCTCGGGCAAGACCACGACTATCCGTGCTATCCTCAATATGGCAAAGACCGACAGCGGCAGGATCAGCGTGTTCGGACTGGACAGCGTGACCGATACCATTGCGATAAAAGAGCGTCTGGGTGTGGTGTTCGACAGCCTGTACCTTGCCGAGCATCTGAATATCAAGCAGATCGAACAGCAGCTAAAGCCGTTCTACAAGGACTGGGACAGCAAGGAATTTTTCCGCCGTATCAGGGAATTTGACCTGCCCGACAACAGAAAGGTGGGCGATTTTTCAAAGGGAATGAAAATGAAGCTGATGATCGCTGCCGCGCTGTCGCACAAGGCGGAGCTTATCATTCTGGACGAACCCACAAGCGGTCTTGACCCCGTTGCCCGTGACGAGCTGCTGGACATTCTTGCCGAGTACATCGAGGACGAAAACAGAGGCGTGCTGTTCTCCACGCACATCACAGCCGATGTGGAACGCATTGCCGATTATGTGACTATCCTGCACGGCGGCAGGGTCTGGTACACCGGAACAAAGGACGAGCTGACGGAAAGCTACGCCGTTGTCAAGGGTTCGGAGGAGGATATCCCTGCCGCACTGAAAGAAAAGCTGATCGGCTTCCACGCCTATCGGAACGGCTTTGACGCACTTATCAAAACGGACGACATCGCAGGTCTGCCGGATACGCTTGAATACGAAAAAGCAAGCATTGACGAGATACTGGTCTACATCGCAAAGGAGGATAAGCATGAAAGACATTCTGAAAATCATGCGGTTTGATTTCCTCACCGCAAAGCCGCTTGCTTTGAGAGCGTTTATTATCGTTGCTGCCTTATTCTCTTTGCTAAGTCTGTTTTTTGCTCCGCTGATATGCTCCTATATCACATTCGGCGCAATGGTATTTGTGATACCGCTGCAGGCAGCCGCAGAAAAAAGCGGCTTTCACAAGCTTTACGGAACGCTTCCCGTTCGGCGCAAAAACATTGTAAGGGCAAGGTTTCTGTATATATTTCTGGTGCATTTTGCGGTTGAAATGCTTGAGCTTGTTCTTGCCGCCGCAGCAATGTCATTGAAGCTCTACAGAGTGCTGCCGAACCGTAACGGTGAAATGATGCAGATGGTAAAGGACAGCTTCGGGGACACAAAGCTGACGCTTCTCATGGTGATCGGAATGTTCACCGTTTCCTGTCTGATATTTTCCTACATGGAAATGATGGGGCAGATCTGCGGCAGAGAGAACGAATTTAAGATCATCATGATAACACTGAGTATCCTGACGGCATTGCTTGTCGGTTTCTTAATTTTGTCCGACCGCGGTATCATACCGACAATACAGATGCCGAGCCTGCCCGACACGGTGCAGGGAGTTCTGCTGCTCGGTGCGGCATTGAATATCGTGATGTTCGGGATCTGCCTTATATTCGGCGAGATCACGGCAAGCAGGCTCGCAAAACGTGAGCTGTGAGGAGGTGCGGCGATGAAAAAAATATTTGACCTGATGAAAGCCGATCTTATCACCATGAACGGCGGAAAAAACAGTATGAAAACGATCGCTGTTCTGATAGCTGTCTGCTGCGGCTTCACGGGGTTCTGTATTTCGCCCATAGCAGGCGTGGAGTGTCCGTTTCTCATGGGCGTTTTCTTTGTACCGATGCTCTTTCGGAACGAGCTGAAATACCGCAGCGGAAAGCTCTGGGGTCTGCTTCCGATCAGCCGGCGCGACCTTGTGAACGCAAGATTTCTGCTGGTTCTGGGACTTTACACCGTTTCAAGCCTGTTGTTCTATCTGCTCATGCTGATTTCCCTCGTGTTCAAGCCGTACTATCTGTTCTTTGGAGAAGATGCTGAGAAAATGGATATCGTTGCGCTGTTAGCCGAATGTTCGGGAGGTGCGCTGACTGCGCTGGGAGTGTTCAATCTGATCTACTTTGCGGGGTTTGCCATTGGCATGATGTTAGCGGCAGGCGCTTTGCGGAATTACTTTAACGACCCTGAAACGGCTGAATTGCTGCTGTCTCTCGGCAAAGTCAAAACTCGCAAAAAAGATTATTCCGCTGAGCTGATCGCATTTGCGGCGGTACTGTTATGGGTGCTGACCGTCAGCGATGTTTTGCCGATCGGAACGGCGGCTGCGGTCATCATTCAGCTTATTGCGCAGCTTGCGGGGGCGGCAAACGGCTTTCTGCTCGGTACCGTGCTTGCGGCAATAGCTGTATTCTCGGCGGTCTGCAAATACATCTGCACTTTGCTCGAATATGACGAAAAGGAACTGTAGGGAGGGCTTGTCCATGAAAAAATTTACCGAAAGAATAGCGGCGGCTCTCTGCGCGGGACTTCTGCTTACTGCCGTGACTGCCGCCTCTGTCGGCGCGGAGGAAGCCGATACAAAATTGCCGTCGCTGCCCTCAGGAATGACCGTGGAGAAATTGCAGCGTGAGCTTGATGATAAAGCAAATGAGTTCGGCGGTGATGAGCCGTGGTTTGCCTCTGCCGCTGTAGGCGTCTTTCAAGGCGATGAAGTACTTTATGCGGGATATTACGGCGAAACTGATATAGAAGATCATATCCCTGCCGATGAAAGCTCCGTCTACGAATGGGGCAGTATTTCCAAAACGCTGATATGGGTCAGCGCCATGCAGCTCTGGGAGCAGGGACGGCTCGACCTTGACCGCGATGTGCGGGAATATCTTCCCGACGGCTTTTTTCAGCGTCTTTCCTATGACGAGCCGATCACGATGCTGAACCTTATGAACCACAACGCGGGCTGGCAGGAAACGACGCGCCCGATCTGGAAAACGGACGAAAACGCGGTACTTCCGCTTGGCGAGGAACTAAAGGCGATAGAGCCCGCACAGATACACCGTCCCGGAGAGGTTACCGCCTACTCCAACTACGGCGCGGCTGCTGCCGCATATGTGATCGAATGTATAACGGGTCAGGATTACTGCGAGTATGTTCACGAGCATATCTTTGAACCGCTCGGCATGGAGCATACCGCTTTAAATCCCACGCACAGCGACAATGCGTGGGTTTATGAGCAGCGCAAGCACATGAAAAGCTACCGTTTCTCTGTGGGGCACTGCATTGACCTGGGAAATTGCCTGAATTATGTTACCGCATATCCGTCAGGCG
>CAMWVO010000272.1 GCA_947177695.1 uncultured Clostridia bacterium | reverse complement strand
GAGTATAACAATTACAGCCGCAATTATAAAAGGCGAGACGATATGCAAAATTTTATCGGCAAGCTCCAGCTGCTCCTTTGACATTCTCTCAAAAAAGTCATACATAATAAAAATTCTCTCCTTAGTATTTTTCAAAATATAGTATTGAGTTGATTTGTAAAATATTTGCATCATATTAAATCCCGATAAAATGAATTGCTATTGCGTACATAACAAAGCCTGCCGCTATCGCAGCAAGCCCGTTTAAAGCTATTGCAGCATTCCGAATACGTCACGCCTCAAGCATAAGCAGCATTTCGCGCAGAAGCTTGCACGACAGCGCGGTGGAGATACCGCTGGGGTCGTAGGGAGGGGACAGCTCGTTCATATCCATGCCCACAATGTTCAGTTCTTTAAGTGACAGCAGCGCGTTCAGAAGCTCGCCGAACCGCGCCCCGCCCGCTTCGGGAGTACCCGTTCCGGGAAACTCCGAGGGGTCGAGGACGTCCATATCTACGGTGACATAAACGTTTTTGCCCCGCAGCTCCTCTGCGGCTTTTTCGATACCGTCAAGGGTAAGCTTGTGCATTTTTGTATGCTCCGCGGCAAAACGGAACTCCTCACGCTCTCCGCTGCGGATACCGAACTGGTATATGTGACCGTCCCCCACAAGCTCGTGGCAGCGGCGCATTACGCAGGCATGGGAATTTTTCACGCCCAGATAGTCGTCCCGCAGGTCGGCATGAGCGTCAAACTGTATAATATAAAGGTCGTTATATTTTTTGTGTACCGCTCTGACCGCTCCGAGAGTGACAAGGTGTTCGCCGCCGAGCATAAAGGGACGTTTTCCGTCCGCAAGGATTTCCGCGGCAATGTCCTCAATCTGCTCCAAAGCCATATCGGATGAGCCCATGGGAAGCTCGGGATCGCCCGCATCGAATATCTTGCAGTCAAGCAAGTCCTTGTCCTGATAGGGGGAGTAGGTCTCGATACCGTAGCTTTCCCCGCGTATAGCCCTGCTCCCGAAGCGCGTTCCGGGACGGTAGGACGTGGTGCTGTCAAAGGGCGCGCCGAAAATGACCGTGTTTGCCTCCGAGTAATCGCAGTCGCAGGCTATAAAAGCGTTTCTTTCAATCTGCATAGTTATGTTTCCTTTCTTAATAACAAAAAATTATCCCGCCCCCATTTGAGAGGGCTGAGGATAAGCATATGTTTTTTATTTTTGACATCGTGAGCAACTATGCCCGCGGCGGCTCTCCGCTCTCTAAAAGCTCCTTTACATAATTGGGTATAGCAAAGCAGCCCTTGTGAAGCTCCGTGTTGTAGTAGCGCGTTTTCAGACCCAGACTGTTCCATTTCTCCACACCGTCGGAGAGCGGGTCTACAGACTTTGAAGCAAAGCCGAAAAGCCAGTGTCCCGACGGATATGTGGGGATATGCGCCTGATAGACCCTGCAAATATCGAAAAACTCGCGGATACGCCTGTGGGCTCTCTGCATTGCTTTCGCGTCGTTGGCATAGTAGGGGCTTTCATGCTGGTTTACGAGTATGCCGTTTGCGGTAAGGGCGTTGAAGCAGTTGCCGTAAAATTCGCTGGTAAAAAGTCCCTCTCCCGGACCGAACGGGTCGGTGCTGTCCACGATAATAAGGTCGTAGCAGTTCTCGCATTTGCGGACAAACCTCAGTCCGTCGTCGTAAAAAATATGTACCCGCGGGTCGTCCAGACGGCAGGCGGTCTTTGGCAGATACTCCTTGCAGACCTCCACCACACGTTCGTCTATCTCCACCATATCAATATTGGCAAGGCTTTCATAGCGTGTCAGCTCGCGGACTGTCCCGCCGTCTCCCGCGCCTATCACAAGGACATTCTTTATGGCAGGATTTGAAGCCATAGCAACATGGGTTATCATCTCATGGTAGATGAACTCGTCCTTTTCCGTGAGCATCATGAAACCGTCGAGAGTGAGAAATCTTCCGAACTCGCCGCTCTCGAAAACGTCTATCCTCTGGTATTCGCTCTGCTCGGAATGAAGCTGTTTGTCCACCCTTATGGACATCTTAACATCTGGTGTATGCAGTTCGCTGAACCATAATTCCATCTGAAAAATCCTTTCTATCGTTTTCTGTAAACCTTGTTCTTGTTGATGTATGCGGGTTTCACAAACAACTTTATAAGCCGCGGAAATTTCTCCGCGTTGTACATAACGTACCACGACACAGCGACATAAAGAAGCCATACTCCCGCAATTGCAAGAACTAAATATGAGACTGGACGAAGCCTTTCGTGCAGGTCTTTCATATCGTCAAGTTCAAGATAAACGCTTTCGCCTTTTGACAGCGAGACGACTTTTCCGTGCGATATCACTGCCGCTAAAATGTCTCCCTCCGAGACCTCCTCGGAAAAGCGTTCAAGGTCGAAGTATCCGCCGTCAAGCTTATACTTTTTTCCCGAAGAGCCGTCCCTGAACACCGCCCCGTCCTCGGAAATTTTAAGCTCGGTCACAACAAACGCCGTGTGTTCGCAGTTTTCATCGGTTATGGGAAATGTGTCCGCAAGCACATAGAACCACAGACCAAGCAGCATTGCAAGGATAAGTCCCCATATAAAGACAAACTCCCACTGTCCCCATATGTTGCCATTGAAAAGCTTTCCGTAGTCCTGTTTCCGCAGACGCGCTTTAGTACGCTCATTGCGGCGTTTGGTTCGGGAAGCGTTCTTTCGTCCCACGAGCCGCTTACAGCTCCGCGGAGTCAAGCGTGTCGCGGTCAAACTGCGCACGATTGTCGGTGTAGAACACGTACAGGCTCAAAAATGAAGTGCCTCCCCACAGCAAAGCCGATACAAAAGCGGTTATTACCACACCAAGACTTTCGACCCGCACCAGAGACAGTATTCCCGCAACTATCATCAGCGCCGTCAGACCTGCGGCGATAAGTCCGTAATAAAGATAGGACGAGCTTTTCCTTTTTTTCGTTTCAAAATAATCTTTCATAGTTATCGACCTCGTTTCAGACCATTACTCTTATTCTCTCGATATCCATATCCTCGGTACCCGTCAGTACGCAGCCGCGGTCCTTGGAGTATTTTATGTAGTCAAGAATTTCCGCCGTTATCTTTTCTCCCGGCGCAAGGACGGGTATTCCCGGCGGATAGCACATAACGAACTCTCCGCTTATCTTTCCCGCGCTTTCAGCTATCGGCACGGACTTCTGCTCGCCGTAGAACGCCGCCTGAGGCGAAAGCTCCACCTGAGGGGTGATATACTCGCTGCTGAGCATTCCCGTCTTGTCACGCGAAAATCTCCGCTTTATCTCAGCCATTGCGGACACGAGACGCTCTATGTCCTTCCACATATCTCCCGCGGAAACGTAAGCAAGAATATTTCCTATGTCCCCGAATTCTATCTGTATATCGTAATAATCCCGCAGATAGTCGTAGACCTCGATTCCCGCCAGACCTATGTCCCGCGTGTGTACCGAAAGCTTCGTCCTGTCGAAATCGTAGATGTCCTTTCCGTTGATAAGCTCGTCGGCAAAAGCGTAGTAACCGCCTATCTTTGCTATCTCATCACGGGCGTATGCGGCAGTGTCAATGACCCTGCCGATAATATTTTTTCCCTCCAGAGCAAGATTGCGCCGCGAAATATCCAGCGACGACAGCAGCAGGTACGACCCGCTTGTTGTCTGAGTAAGATTTATCACCGCACGGGTTCTTCCCTCGGTAACGCCGAACTTTGCGGCATTTTTGCCGATAAGCAGAAAGCTGCTCTGGGTAAGCGAGCCTCCCGATTTGTGCATTGATATGGCAGCCATGTCCGCTCCCGCAGCCATAGCCGAGACGGGAAGTCCCTCACCGAAGTAGAAATGGGTTCCGTGGGCTTCGTCCACAATG
>CAMWVO010000271.1 GCA_947177695.1 uncultured Clostridia bacterium | reverse complement strand
ATCTGTAGTCATAGGCGTATTCGGCAAGAGATGGATTTTCCCGATAAGGATAAAATTCGGTGCGGATATCCTCGGTAACGTCACCATATTCAAAATTTATACAATTTTCGGCAAAAGCGTCTTCATCATCTATCCCTGAAAACAGTACCAGTACCTCAAAGCCGCCCTCTTTTCTGAGACGCGCCCCCTCAAACTTAATTCCGCTGTCGGAAGATATCCCGCAGATATCGTACAGATCCGTCAGGCTTTCCTCCGAAACCGTTTCGGGATAACAGTATATCCTGTATGGACGGTTCACAAGCTCCAGTAGCTTTCCCCCTCCAAAGTACAGTATCAGAAACAATCCCACAGAAAGCACGGTGTACAGCGTGTTCTGCTGCTTGGTGTAATGCTTTCCCGTCATTTTTTCGGTATCCTGCTCCTGTTCCTCATGTTTATTGGTATTTTCCTCCATTTGTAAAAAATGCTCCTTTCTGCCATGTATATTTATAGAATATCACGAAAAAAATTTTTGGTCAAGTTTATAGTGATTTTTTTTTCAAAATATGTTATAATTACTTTCAGATGTAAAACACCTTGAAAGGAAGCAATGTCATACATATGAACTATAAAATAAACTGGAACGGCTCGGACGGAGTATTTGCGGTACCCGACCTTGCGGCGGACTGTCTGAAGCTTGCAAGCGGAAAAGCCGTAAAGCTGCTTCTTTACATACTAAAAAACAAGACCTCAAATGAAACGCTTGCCGAAATGGGCAAAGCCGTGGGCATTACCGAAGAGGACGCCGAGGACGCTATATCCTACTGGCAGCAGGTAGGAGTTATTCTTTCCGACGGAGGTTTATCGCCCGTCAGTCAGACTGTGACTGCGGATACGCCGTCCGCCTCGGTAAAAACTGTCCCCGAAGTCTCTGCTCCAAGGGCAAGAGAAAAAGCCGCGAAGATGATCTCCCCGTCGGAAATTTCCGAACGCGTTGAAAGCTCCGATGAGATAAAGTTCCTTTTCAGCGCGGCGGAAGCCACCCTTGGAAAGGTTCTCACCTATACAGAGCAGCGGACGCTCATATGGATGCACGATTACTACGGAACTGCTTCCGATCTGCTTCTGATGATAATGGATTTTGCAGTATCACAAAACAAGGCAAGCATCGGATTTATCGAAAAGATCGCTTCCGAGTGGCATGAAAGCGGCATTGTCACTCATGAACAAGCTGAGCGTGAGATACTTCGTATGCAGAATTACTACTCGCTTTCGGGACAAGTCTGCGCCCGTTTGGGACTGGAGCGGACTCTTACCCCGGCAGAACGGAAGTTTGTTTCCGACTGGGCTGCCAAAAGCATTGATATTGACCTGATAGCCTACGCATACGAAAAAACCGTTGACGCTATAGGCAAAGTCAAGTTCAGCTATATGAACAAGATACTGCTGGACTGGTACGGCAAGGGCTTTTTTACTCCCGCGGACGTGAAAAAGTCGGAAAAGAAGCCTGCGGCTGACAAGGTGCAAAAGAGCGGCGGCGAGCATTCCTACAATCTGGACCTGCTGGTGGAGCACGCTATGAATACCGTACCCGAATTCAAATAAACCGAAAGGAAGCATAACATGGCTTTTGACAAAAGTATATACGAAAAAGCGGAAAACGAGATAAAGAACAGACGTATGCGTGCCGAAAGCGACGCAGAGGCAAGAGCTTCGGAGGTGTACCGAAAGATACCCGAAATAAAGGAAATAAATGTCAGACTTTCCCAGACGAGCGTGGAGCTTTCCAAGCTTATCCTGAGGAACAAGGGCGATTTCAAGGAAAATTTCGAGAAGCTGAAAGCCCAAAATCTTCAGGGGCAGGAAATGGTGCGCACCCTGCTTAAAAACGGCGGGTATCCCGCAGACTTCCTTGAACCGAAGTATGTCTGCGAAAAATGCCGCGATAAGGGCTATTACGACGGTCAGCGCTGCTCCTGCTTTGAAAAGCTGCTTACCCGCTTTGCCGTGGAAAAGCTTAACTCCGAGGCAAATATGCCCGACTGCGATTTTGAGCATTTCTCACTGTCCTACTACAAAGGCATTACGACGGAAGCTGGTGTGGACTGCTTTAAACGGATGTCGGACAATCTGAATTCCTGCAAGCAGTACGCCGAACGCTTTTCGCTTCACTCCCAAAGCCTGTTCCTGTTTGGAAAAACAGGTATCGGCAAAACGCATATTTCCCTGTCCATAGCCAAGGAGGTAATAAATCGCGGTTTCACCGTAGCTTATGGCTCACTTCTGAACTACCTGCGCGTAATCGAAAAGGAGCATTTCGGCAGAAGCGAAGATCCGAATACAGACACACTGCAAATACTTATCAGTGCCGATCTGCTTATTCTGGACGACTTAGGTTCTGAGTTCCGTACAAGCTTTTATGAATCCGTGATATACAATATCATCAACTCACGCATTAATTTGGGACTTCCTACCATTATAAACAGCAATCTTTCAATAACTGAACTGCAAAATAATTACAACGACAGGATAATATCCCGCCTTTCCAGCGTATACTGCATGATACCGTTTGTCGGAGACGATATACGTCAGATAAAAAGGCTTAAAGGAGAATTTTAAAGATTTTGTATTTTTTTTCAGATATCGGTTGATTTTTTTTAAATAATGTTGTATAATTATATTCAAGCATAGCTTTAGCAAGCTGTAACATCGCTCAGCAACTATTCGGTCAGGCGGAGGCTCGTATATGCCGCCGGACAGTAAGAACCTTTTTCGCTTTAAAAGTGCAGATCGTTCGGCAGCGGTTACAATTTATGGAGGGATTTTTCTATGAATACTAATATTTTGCTTGAAAGCGGTACAAATGAACTTGAACTTCTTGAATTTCAGGTGGGTAACAATAACTTTGGTATCAATATTTCCAAAGTAGTTGAAATAATGATAAACGAGGACGTTACCCCTGTACCCAACGCTCCTGAGGAGATCGAAGGAGTTTTCATTCCCCGTGACAAGCTTATCTCGGTCATCGACTTACATAAGGTAGTTCATGTTCCGCATACCGCTTCCGGTAAGGAAATTTTTATCATCTGTGAATTTAACCGTATGCACGTTGCTTTCCACGTAACAAGCGTTAAGGGCATACAGCGTATATCCTGGGCTGATATTTCCGATCCTCCCGCAGTTACCAGCGGAAGCAGCGACGAAGCTATCGGTCTTGCTACCGGAGTTGCCAAGATAAATGACAGGATCATTATTATAATGGACTTCGAGAAGATCGTTTCCACCCTTAACCGTGACGCGGGTCTTGACCTGAACGGTCTTGACAAGATCAGCGGTCCCGACGCTATGGCAGGCAATAAGCATATTGTTGTTGCCGACGACTCCAAGTTCCTTAACAAGATGATCACCGATTCGCTTGCAAAAGTCGGATTTCACAATATCATGTCCTTCAGCAACGGTCAGGACGCGTGGGAATACGTTCAGAGCTTCAAGGACAAGGGCGACGATATAACGTCCCATATCGCCTGCGTAATAAGCGATATCGAAATGCCCAAAATGGATGGTCACAGGCTTACAAAGCTGATCAAGGACGACAAGATCCTTTCTCAGATACCTGTACTGCTGTTCTCGTCCCTTATCAACGAGCAGATGATCGCAAAAGGAAAATCTGTCGGCGCGGACGGTCAGTTCTCAAAACCTCAGATAAAGGAGCTTATCAGCTATCTGATCACGGTTCTTTCATAAATAAAAAAGGCTGAGCCTTTACCCTTGCCGCCGTCTATAGAGATGGCGGCATAATTTTATTCCCGAGACGAGAAAAAAGCTTCTGTACCGACATTGCACGAAAGGCTGAGCCTTTACCCTTGCCGCCGTCTATAGAGATGGCGGCATAATTTTAT
>CAMWVO010000270.1 GCA_947177695.1 uncultured Clostridia bacterium | reverse complement strand
ACAAACGTAATATAATAGATAATAAACAGAAATTGAAAGAATATTTAAATGTTGAATTAAATCAATACATGAAACCGGGACTTAAATCTTTCTTCTTATTCGGTGAGAAAGCAATACTCAGGCGACATCAATATTTGCTCAGAAAAACTGAATATTATACTAATACCGGTAGCAAGTTTGCTGGGGCAATATTATAAGAGACCAAAAAGCCGCACTGCATTACGCTATGCGGTTTTTTTTGCCTTTCTGCGGTATTGTTCTGTCGAATTATGATGCATGGTCAAAAGCTCTGTATCTTTGTGAAATAGATCACTTCTCGGCGTTATGGAAATTGTTCATACTGCCGTCGTTCGGGAAAAGCAGCTCATACTGCCGCAGGACACGCTGCGCTGCCTGCTCCCGCAAATACTTGGGGGAAATTATCTCGATAACGGGACCGAACGAAAGCAGCATTATCAGCAGTTCGGTTTCGTCATTTTTATCGTATGTAATTTTTGCACGGCAGATACCCGTTTCAGGGTCAAGGCTGCTTTCCTTTTCGTAGGAAGCGAACTCCAGCATAAACCGTTCAAGTCCGTTGCGTTCGGTCTTTATTTCCACTACTGCCGGAGTATTGCAGCGCCGTCGGGAAAAATATTCGTCAAAATCGGGAAGACACTGAGCGGTTTCACCTGTCGCTTCGGCAGAAATTATTCTCCCAACGTTGATAACCTTTCCGACGCCATTTGGGGTTACAGTGTAAAAACGAAATTTATCGTTTTTTGCAGAATGTTCTACAGCAATAGGAACTACCGTTGCGGACTCCTTGCCGCCTTTTCTTGAAATATATAGAACATTAATGTATTGACGGGCTTCGAGGGCGGCGAGCATGAGCTTGAAGTTTTTTTTGTAGTCAGGGTCGGCGTAATTATCCCCGTCGGAAAAAATATCAAAACGGAAGAAAATCTTTTCATCATACAGGGGAGGCGAACCCTTTAAAAAACCGGATAATTCCGCCATTTGCTCATCATCAAGGAAAAGTCCCATTTTAGGATCGGAAAGCTTTGCCCGCAGCCAGCTTTTCTGTATAGCGGTGAGAAATTGCCTTGGCATATGGCGAAGAACGGAAGCATAGCCGCCGTCTACAGCTTTAAGCAGTTTCCAGTCTGCTGTTTTTTCGCTTTTGGGTACGAGCTTTTCAGGGATAAAAAGAGTTGAATCCTTAAAGGCGTGCTTTAAAATAAGCTCTGTTATTTTTTTCTCGGTCAGAGGCTTTCCATTTTCCGTCTGCAAGCGAAGTACTGCCTCAACAGCTTTGTAATAAGCGCTGTATATTTCGCTGAAGATGTTCAAAATGCATCCCTCCTTTATGTGTAAAAAAAATTGAATTTCAGATATTTATTTTGTTGTGTATATATCCTTCATTCGTTTAATGTCGCTTAAAAATATTTTTTCGGAATAATCTCCCAGTCCGCTGAAGGAAACTATCCTGCCAGTAAAGCTTTTGAGCCAGCTCATAATTTCGTTTGCGTCCAAAAATTCTCCCGTGTAGGTGAAAAGATTTTCCCCGGTACGCTCGACCTTGCCGCTGCGTTTTTCACGATAGAGACGGTCTACGATGTGCTTTTCATAATTTTCGTCGGCAAAGAAAACTATTTTTACCCTGCTGACGCTGCTCCTGCTGCCGCCGAAAGAAACGCCGAAGACTTTATCCTTATTATTTGCAAGGTCATTGGCGACGCTGTCAAATTCGGGACACTCGCCCATATCCAAAAGATTTTTTATACAGTCAAGGCGAAAGGAGCAAAAGCGTTTTTTGTCGTCAAGATACATTATCAGGTAACGTCTGCCTGTGCGGCAGGATATGTATATTTTAAGAGGTATACCCTGAAATTCACCGCTGCCTCTTCTGCCGAAATTAGTTATTTTTATGCGGTGTTTTCGGGAAATATTTTCGCTGATGGCAAGGAGTATTTCATCCTCGAGGGTATGAACTATGTAATAGTGTTTATTTAAAAAAATATCGTTTTTTATTTCTGCTGCCCGTAAAATGCTGTTGCCCACAACGCCGAATTCGGAGGCTTCGGAAAAGAATTTCACGGCATTTATCAGATTTGGAAATTTTTTAAAAAGCCCTGCCGGGGTATACGGAGAAAGTGTAAAAATATCCTTTTTCCCTTGTCTGATTGAAATATACAGTCCCTCGGCGGCGTACTCCTTGAGTTTATTTCTGACAGTCTGCTCGTCGAAAAATTCACCGTATCTGTCCAGCAGCTTTTCGGTGACCTCGCGAACGCACAGTCCATCGGGAAAATCCTCTAAGATATCGGTTATCATAAAATGAAGCTTGATATCGTTATCGGTAAAGCTTTTGGAATAGTATGCCTTATAGAGAGGATTTTCATAGATCCTGCCGCTGTCGAGAGTTATGGCTGCCTGTTTGCCGCGAGGGGTATTCACGTAGCGGAAAAAGCCGTCCAGCCAGCTTTCGGCGCGGCGCTTTTCATCGTCGTAGGTGCGTGAGCTTTTGCGGTTAAATTCGCTGCGTACCTTAAAGCCGTAGATAAAAAAATCACGCACATAATCTCTTGTTTTATCAAAATTTTTAATAAGCTCGGAGAAACCGCCCATTTTTTTCACTCCTTTTTGTCATATTTTGTTTTAACATATATAATTATATCAAATAGTAAAAAAAATGCAAGTAATTTTTAATCTGCCTTTGACCTCGCAGATTTTTTTATATGATAATAAGCATTTTCCCGGGTGTTCGCAGAATTTTTTAAATGAAAATTTTTCCGCAGCGGGGTATAATCATTATCACAGACAGCGAAGTCAAGGAAACGACAGAAAATACGGCTTGTGAACGTTTTATTTAAACAGCGTACGTTATTGTTATGGGATCCCGCGGGAACAACAGTTGAGACCAAATTGAAAAGGTGATAGAAATGTATGTTATAAACGAATATGACTTTCCTATAAAAATATGGGGCGAAAAAGAAAGTAAGGACAGCGGCTGCATGGAACAGGCAAAAAATCTTTCGCGGCTGCCCTTTGCCCACAAATGGGTGGCGCTTATGCCCGACAATCACAAGGGAAAGGGTATGCCCATAGGCGGCGTTATTGCCTGCGACGGAGCGGTCATTCCCAACGCGGTGGGCGTGGACATAGGCTGCGGAATGGGATTTGTGCAGACAAATATTCCTGTAAAAGCGCTTCGGGAAACCGACACGGGCAGCGGAAGCCTTTTGCAGGTCATTATATGTGATATTCTGCGGAATATTCCCACAGGATTTTCCCATCACAGCAAGGCTCAGGAATCGGAAGTGCTGGACAGGACGAAAAATGAAATGGACAAATACGAAAATACTCCGGAGCTGGTCAAAATAATCAGCGAGGGATACTTTCAGATATGCACACTGGGTGGAGGCAATCATTTTATAGAGCTTCAGGAGGATGACGAGGGGATGTGCGGGATAATGCTCCATTCGGGCAGCCGTAATTTCGGATTTAATATCGGAAATTATTTTAACAAAAAGGCAGCCGAATTAAATGAAAAATGGCATTCGTCGGTTGACCCCGAATGGCATTTGCCATTTCTGCCCGCTGACAGCGCGGAGGGAAGACAGTATCTTGACTGGATGCGGCTGGCAATGGATTTTGCCTATGAAAACAGAGCGGCAATGCTTAAAAAAGTGAAGGAGATATTTGCGTCAAAAGTAGAAAAATACACGGGAATGACCGTGAATTTTTCCGGTGAGATAAACTGCCACCACAACTACGCCTCCCTTGAAAATCATTACGGCAAGAACGTGTGGGTACACCGCAAGGGAGCTGTGAGCGCACGAGAGGGAGAAATGGGGATAATCCCCGGGTCTATGGGCTCGTACAGCTACATAACCAGAGGGC
>CAMWVO010000269.1 GCA_947177695.1 uncultured Clostridia bacterium | reverse complement strand
TCGCAGCCTTGAAAGGCTGGCGAACTTTTTTGAGTCGGCGGCTTCGCCGCCTGAGAGTCCCGACAGTTAGTCGCGTAAATCAAAATTTATACTTTTGAAATTGGTACAATGTGTTGAAATGATGAAACTTTTCCTTGTCTATTGACAACAAATAGAAAGGGTGATATTATAGTTAACGGATAACGATGTTAATTGTTGTCCGAGTTAATTAACTTGCGCGGGACATTGTGTTCCGCCAAAATTACGGGGTGTTTAAAATGCAAACGGACGATAAATACAAGCTCGTGGAACAGTTCAGACGTATGCGGCAGTTTATGAATTCCATACCGCTTAAAACGGGTATCTCCCACAGCGAATTTTGTCTGCTCAATATTATTATGGATTACTCCGACAGCGCTGACGGAATGACCGTTTCAGCGATAGCCTCCGAGCTTGACGTTACTCCGCCCGCAGTGTCCCGAAGCCTTAAATCCCTTGAAAGCAGGGGACTTGTTACCCGTGAGACCAACCTGATAAACCGCAGAAACACCATGGTAAGGCTTACGGATAGCGGACGGGAGCTTCTTGTAAATTCAAGAAAACAGATGGACGCTGTACTAAAGCGCGTCCATGAGAAAATGGGCGAGGAACGCAAAAATCAGCTTTGCGAACTGCTGTCCGAAATGACGGAAATTATCGAAAATTATGTTGCCGAGAAAGGAGAAAATGCCGATGATAAAAATGCTTAAACACCTTGGAAAATCCGCGGCATGGATACCGATGATAGTTGTACTGCTGGTAATTCAGGCTTTCTGCGACCTTGCGCTGCCTCAGTACACCTCCGACATTGTGGACGTGGGTATCCAGCAGGGCGGCGTGGAAACTGCGGCGTTGGACGAAATAAGAGGAGAAAGCTTTGAAAAGCTGCTGATGTTTGACAAAAGCGACAAGCTTTTGAAATATTACTACTACGGCGACGACGTTGATGTAGTCAGCAGAGGATTAAATGCGGAGGATGTCGAGCCGTACATTACATATCCCGCGGCAGTGGTGTACGCTCTTGAAAACGCGGACAGCTCAATGCTCCCCGCAAGTGTGCAGCTTCCCGAAGGAATGACAATTGTTGACGCACTGCTCGCAATGCCCGATGAAATGCGTAAACCGATGACAGAAGAGATAAACAAGCAGTTCGAGGGCTACAGCGATATAATGCTGTCCCAGATGGCGATAGGCTTTGCCCGAAGCGAACTTGAAGCTCAGGGCACGGACATGGACGCTCTGCGAATGAACTACATTTTCAAGACCGGCGTGAAGATGATGGGAATGGCTCTGCTTGTCATGGCAGTTACCATTGTAGTCGGCTTCATTGCCGCACAGCTTGGCGCGCTGTTCGGAATGAACGTCCGCGAAAAAATATTCAGAAAGGTCATTTCCTTTTCAAACAGCGAGATGGACAAATTCTCCACAGCCTCGCTGATAACCCGTTCAACAAACGACATTCAGCAGGTCCAGATGGTCATTGTCATGATGCTGCGCATGATTTTGTACGCGCCGATACTCGGTATCGGGGGAGTTATAAAGGTCGTCCGCACAGGCACGGGAATGGGCTGGATAATCTTTATCGCGGTGGCAGCGATACTTATACTGGTGGGCGTGCTTATGTCAGTAGCAATGCCCAAATTCAAGATTATGCAGAAGCTTATCGACCGTCTCAACCTTGTTACCCGCGAAATACTTACGGGACTTCCCGTTATCAGGGCGTTCAGCCGCGAAGAATACGAGGAAGCGCGCTTCGATACCGCAAACAAAAATCTTATGCAGACCCAGCTTTTCACCAACAGGGTAATGACGTTCATGATGCCGTTTATGACCCTTATCATGAACGGAATAAGCGTGCTTATAGTATGGTTCGGCGCAAAGGGTATCGACGGCGGCGAAATGCAGGTGGGCGATATGATGGCGTTCCTGACATACACAATGCAGATAGTAATGTCGTTCCTTATGCTGACAATGATGTCCATAATGCTTCCGAGAGCTTCGGTTTCGGCAAACCGTATAAACGAGGTGCTTGAGACCGAGCCGTCCATAAGCGACAAGGAGCAGGCGGTCGAAACGGGTATCACCGAGGGCAGAGTTAAGTTTGACGACGTTTCGTTCAGCTACGGCGACTCGGAGGAAAAAGTCCTGCACCACATAAGCTTTACCGCAAATCCGGGGGAGACCACCGCTATTATCGGAAGCACGGGCAGCGGAAAGTCCACAATGATAAATCTTATTCCCCGCTTCTTTGACGTTACCGAGGGAACTGTTACCGTCGACGGTACCGACGTGCGGGACTTTTCACAGCATTATCTGCGGGAAAATATTGGTCTTGTTCCCCAAAAGGGCGTTCTGTTCAGCGGAACTATAGCTTCAAACCTCCGCTTCGGCGGCGAGGACGCCTCCGACGAACAGCTCCGCGAGGCGGCGGCTATCGCACAGTCCACGGACTTTATCGAAGCCAAGCCCGAAAGGTACGAAAGTCCCATAGCGCAGGGCGGTACCAACGTTTCGGGCGGTCAGAAGCAGAGACTTTCCATTGCAAGGGCAATCGTCAAGAAGCCTAAGATCTACATTTTCGACGACAGCTTTTCCGCGCTGGACTACAAGACAGACGCGGCTCTGCGAAAGGCTCTGAACGAACAAGTTGCGGACTCCACGGTAATTATAGTTGCGCAGCGTATCAGCACCATTCTCCACGCGGATAAGATAATCGTCCTTGACGAGGGCAGTATCGCGGGAATGGGTACTCACGAGGAGCTTTTGGAAAGCTGTGAGATATACGAGCAGATAGCAAGCTCTCAGCTTTCGGAGAACGAACTTAAACGCGGAAAACCCTCCGAAAGCGCACAAATCAGCGGAAAGGAGGCTGAGTGATATGGCAGGAGAAAACAGACCCATGCCGCCGAGAAGAGGTCCCCGCGGTCCTCACGGTCACGGAGGAGGTCCTCCCATGGAAAAGGCAAAGGATTTCAAGGGCACTGTCCGCAAGCTTCTGGGATACGTCAAGCCATTTAAGATAGCCATAATCGCGGTAATGATATTCGCCGCGGGCAGCACTGTTTTCAACATCGCAGGACCTAAAGTCCTCAGCAAAGCCACCACCGAGATATTCAACGGACTTGTCAGCAAGGTAAGCGGCGGAAGCGGCATTGACTTTGATAAGATAGCGCAGATAATGCTTACCGTAATGGGTATGTACGTCCTCAGCGGCTCTTTCGGATTTGTGCAGGGCTGGATCATGTCGGGAGTGTCCCAGAAAATGACCTACCGTATGCGAAAGGAAATTTCCGAAAAGATACACCGCATACCCATGAAATACTACGAAAGCAACACTCACGGCGAGGTGTTGTCCAGAGTTACCAACGACGTTGACACCCTGGGCATGAGCCTTAACCAGAGCATTACTCAGCTTATAACCTCGGTAACGACCCTTATCGGCGTACTGATAATGATGCTTTCCATTAGTTGGATACTCACGCTTATAGCGCTTGTTATCCTGCCTATTTCCACGACTTTGGTAATGATCGTTGTGAAAAAATCGCAGAAATATTTCAAGCAGCAGCAGGAATACTTGGGTCATGTAAACGGTCAGGTGGAGGAGGTCTACGGCGGACACCTTGTTATCAAGGCGTTCAACCGGGAGGAAAAATCCCTTGAAGAATTTGAGCGAGACAACCGCATACTCTATAAGTCGGCAATGCTTTCCCAGTTCCTGTCGGGAATGATGCACCCTATCATGCAGTTTGTGGGAAATCTTGGCTACGTGGGAGTAGCTGTAGTGGGCGCATGGCTTGCGGTAAAGGGTACTATTTCAGTGGGCGACATTCAGGCGTTTATCCAGTATGTAAGACAGTTTACTCATCCTATAACTCAGATAGCGC
>CAMWVO010000268.1 GCA_947177695.1 uncultured Clostridia bacterium | reverse complement strand
GTATAATACTTTTAAAATGCAAAGGATGTTGAACTTATGCTGGATATTAAATTTGTCCGCGAAAATCCCGACGCGGTAAAGGAAAATATCAAGAAAAAATTTCAGGATTCAAAGCTGCCGCTGGTGGACGAAGTAGTCGCTGTCGACGCCGAGCTGAGAGCCGCCAAGACCGAGGCTGACGAGCTGAGAGCAAACCGAAACAAGGCTTCCAAGGAAATAGGCGCACTCATGGCTCAGGGCAAAAAGGACGAAGCCGAGGCTGCAAAAAAGCGCGTGACCGAATTTGCCGACCGCCTTGCCGCTCTCGAAGCCAAGGAGACGGAGCTGAGCGAAAAGCTTACCAAGGACATGATGGTCATTCCCAATATTATCGACCCCACTGTTCCCATAGGAAAGGACGACTCCGAAAACGTGGAGCTTGAACGCTTCGGCGAGCCGGTAGTTCCCGATTTTGAAGTACCCTACCACACCGACATTATGGAAAGCCTTAACGGCATTGACCTTGACAGCGCGCGTAAAGTTGCCGGAAACGGCTTCTACTACCTTATGGGGGACATCGCAAGACTTCACAGCGCAGTCATCTCCTACGCCAGAGACTTCATGATAAACAGAGGCTTCACCTACTGCGTACCTCCCTTTATGATAAGGAGCGGCGTTGTTACGGGCGTTATGAGCTTTGCCGAAATGGACGCCATGATGTACAAGATTGAAGGCGAGGATCTGTACCTTATAGGTACCTCTGAGCATTCCATGATAGGAAAGTACATCGACACCATCGTTCAGGAAAAGACCCTGCCCCACACGCTGACCAGCTATTCCCCCTGCTTCCGCAAGGAGAAAGGCGCTCACGGCATCGAGGAGAGGGGAGTTTACCGTATCCACCAGTTCGAGAAGCAGGAAATGATCGTTGTCTGCAAGCCTGAGGACAGTCCCGAATGGTTCCATAAGCTTTGGAGAAACACAGTCGATCTGTTCCGTTCGATGGATATACCCGTCCGCACCATAGAGTGCTGTTCGGGAGACCTTGCCGACCTTAAAGTCAAGTCCTACGACGTGGAGGCTTGGTCGCCCCGCCAGAAGAAATACTTCGAGGTGGGAAGCTGCTCCAATCTGGGAGACGCTCAGGCAAGACGGCTCAAGATACGCGTAAACAGCGAGGACGGCAGAAAATATTTTGCCCACACCCTCAACAACACGGTTGCGGCTCCGCCGAGAATGCTTATCGCGTTCCTGGAAAACAATCTCTGCGCCGACGGCTCGGTGAAGATACCCGAAGTCCTCAGACCCTACATGGGCGGCAAGGAGAAGCTTGTCCCAGACACTAAATAAAGATTGAAATTTTTTCCAAAATTAGAAATAAAAACAGGCTTTTTTGGCAGAACGCCTAAAATTTGGACGTTAAATTTTATGCCTATGCAATATTTTGTTATTGACAAAACCTGTTTTTAGTAATATAATTATTATAAAATGTGTCGGATATTGTCCGCATTCGGATCCGCACACAAAAAATTGGAGGGAGTTTTTTATGAAAAACTTAAAAATATCCGTTAAGCTTATCATAGCTTTCGGATTGGTGCTGCTGCTTATGGTCGGAATGGCTATAATCACCACCACTTCTACCAGCCGTCTCAACGACAGCGCTGATACATTCTACAACGTAAATTACCTTAACACACAGACAGCTGAAAGCGTTTCAAAGCATCTTCACAGTGCGGCAAAGAACATGCTCGGTTCAATTCTCGACAGCGATGAGTCTGACATCAAAGGCAGAATCACAAGCGCACAGGAAGACTTTGAGGCTGCCGGCGCGGGGATTGCATATCTCAGAGAAAATTACAAAGGCGACGTTTCTGACATTAACGGAGTTTCGGATCAGTTTGAAGTAATAAAGGAATATTTTGACGACTTCACCGAGTATGCATACGCAAATCAGGTGGACGAAGCCTTTGCAGTATATGAAGGGCATATCATGGAGGCAATCAGAACCGCTATTGTCCATTCCGATAATATGGTTGACTTTGTAGACCAGCGCAGCGCCGCCACGT
Organism: uncultured Clostridia bacterium; assembly: GCA_947177695.1. GTDB lineage: Bacteria > Bacillota > Clostridia > Oscillospirales > Ruminococcaceae > RGIG8773. The sequence continues at coordinate 1,859 of CAMWVO010000268.1, read as the reverse complement.
ATGAAGATATGCACAGTACCGGCGTGATGTCAATTGCAGTTGTTATAGTTGTTTCTATTGTAGCGGTTATCATCGGTCTTGCAATGGCTACCTACATCACAAAGATGATCAGTTCCGGTGTTGCCGAGGCTGAAATGGCTGCCGAGAAGATGACGACAGGCGACTTTAACATTAAAATTACATATGAATCCGAAGATGAGATCGGCGTTCTTTGCAGAAGCATCAGAGAGTTTGCCGGCGACATGAACAGCATTATTGATGATATCGACCATATTACAGGCGAGCTTGCAGACTGCAACCTCACTGTACAGAGCCGCTGCCCGAATGCTTATGTAGGTTCATTCTCCTCTATCATTACTTCTCTTAATACTCTTACCGAAAAGCTCAATGAGATCATCGGCAGGATCAATGAGTCCGCAGATCAGGTATCCTCCGGTTCCGATCAGGTATCCGGCGGCGCACAGGCGCTTTCACAGGGCGCTACACAGCAGGCTTCCTCTGTTGAAGAGCTTGCGGCTACTATCCACGTTATTTCCGATCAGATCAACGACAACGCTGCAAACGCTCACGAGGCTAACGACAGAACAGAGGTCGTTGTTGACGAGATGAACCAGGCTAACGACAAGATGAGAGAACTCGTAGGCGCTATGGACGAGATCAGCGCTTCCTCCGACGAAACTCAGAAGATTATCAAGACTATCGAAGATATCGCATTCCAGACAAATATCCTTGCTCTTAACGCCGCTGTTGAGGCTGCAAGAGCTGGTGCAGCAGGCAAGGGCTTCGCAGTTGTTGCCGACGAGGTAAGAAACCTTGCAGGCAAGAGCGCAGAGGCTGCAAAGAACACTACTTCCCTTATCGAGAATACCGTTTCCTCTATCAACAAGGGTAATTCGCTTGTTACAGAGGTTGCAGACAAGATGTCCAACGCAATGGAAGCAACTACTGTTGTTGCAGGCTTGAACGTGAAGATCTCCGACGCTTCCAAGCAGGCGGCAGATTCCATTACACAGGTTACTGTCGGTATCGAGCAGATCTCCAGCGTTGTACAGACAAACTCCGCTACAGCAGAGCAGTCCGCAGCTGCTTCCGAGGAGCTTTCCGGACAGGCGAGCATGCTCAAGGAAATGGTTTCCGACTTCAAACTCAGAGCATATTGATCTTACAAAATTACGGACGTTCCCGATGGGAGCGTCCGTTTTTTGCATTTGTGTTTGTACAAAAGAAACAGGGTATGACGTTCAGCCATACCCTTGTTTGCGATTATGTAATTTTACGCCGATTTAAGCACTGCAAAGGTATATACCGCTGGAAGCGCGGCAATGAACAGATAGCCGATAGTGAAGTCTCTGCCAATAATAGCGATTATCATTGAAATAAGGCATAACGCTGTCATTATAAGTCCATATATAAAGCCTTTACGCTTTGCTGCTTGAGAGCTTCCAAAGCCGCATATCGCGAGAATGCCAAATCCAAGGCACATGACTGCAAACCCCAGAAAATTTCCGATAAAGCCAAAGAACGATCCGCTTTCAATCATGTTGAAAAATCTGAAGCCGGTATAGTAGCTTCTTCCCGTGAGAGCCCGTATACCCATAACAAGCGACAGAAGCGCGGTTATTCCGCACAGCACCGAGCAAATATTGATGACTTTTTTCATGACAGCACCCTTTCCTTTAGCGGCATAAAACCGTTTTATTAAACAAAACGCCGAGACTGTTGCCCCGACGAATTAAACAAAAACGATAAACAGAAAAGTTTCCGTATTTCTACAGAAACTTTCCTGGCTGCGGGAAATTCCCGCTGGAGCGGATTACGGGGCTCGAACCCGCTACCTCCACCTTGGCAAGGTGGCGCTC
>CAMWVO010000267.1 GCA_947177695.1 uncultured Clostridia bacterium | reverse complement strand
TCTGCGAGCTGGGCTCAGCTCGACCAGCTTTAGTCGGCGGCTTCGCCGCCGAAATGCTACGACAGTTAGTTGCATAAATCAAAATTTACCGCCCAAATATCGCCCCTTGTCAGTCTTGACACAGAAAATTTTTTCTGTTATAATAGTAAACGGCGTTTTTTAGCTTTGATTTTGAAAGGGGCTTTTTTTATGGCTGCAAATATTGTTATCGGTACGCAGTGGGGCGACGAGGGCAAAGGCAAGGTCATCGACATTCTTGCTTCCCGCGCCGACGTGGTTGTACGCTCTCAGGGCGGAAACAACGCGGGTCACACCGTTGCAAGCGGCGGCGAGACTTACAAGCTTCACCTTATACCGTCGGGTATTCTCTATAAAGACACCCTCTGCATGATAGGGGCGGGCGTTGTCCTCGACCCCAAGGTAGTGCTGGAGGAAATAGACGGACTTTCCGCAAGAGGCGTGACTTTCGATAATTTCAAGATCGACCCCCGCGCTCATGTTATCATGCCCTGGCATATCGTTCTGGACGGTCTTTCCGAGCAGTTCAGAGGCAATCATGATATCGGCACCACCAAGCGGGGTATCGGTCCCTGCTATATGGATAAATACGAAAGAAGCGGTATCCGCGTATACGACCTTGTTCACCCCGAAGTTTTCGCGGAAAAGGCACGCTCTGCGGGAAAACTCAAAAACAGCATCATAACCAACGTTTTCGGCGGAGAACCCGTTGACATTGAAGCTGTCATCAAAGAATACACCGAGTACGGAAAACGTCTTGCACAATATGTTGATGACGTTTCCGTGCTGACCTATGAGGCGCACAAGGCGGGCAAGGAGATACTTTTCGAGGGCGCGCAGGCTACCCTGCTTGATATCGACTTCGGAACATATCCTTATGTTACAAGCTCCCACCCCATTTCCGCGGGAGTATGCATAGGCACTGGCGTAGGTCCTACGGTAATAGACAAGGTTTACGGTGTTGCAAAGGCGTACACCACCAGAGTGGGCAAGGGACCTTTCCCCACCGAGCTTGACGACGAGACGGGCGACTATATCCGCAACAACGGCGGAGAGTTCGGCACTACCACCGGCAGACCACGCAGAACAGGCTGGTTTGACGCAGTCATCGTCCGCCATGCTGTTCGTGTAAACGGTCTTAACTGCCTTGTGGTGAACAAGCTGGACACCCTTGCGGGTCTTGACACACTGAAAATATGCGTTGCCTACAAAAAGCCAGACGGTACTGTGGTAAAGGATTTCCCCGCCACACTGGAGGAGCTTGACGGCTGCGAGCCTGTTTACGAGGAGCACGCGGGCTTCAAGGACGACATTTCAAAATGCCGCAGCTTTGAGGAGCTTCCCGAAATATGCAAGAGCTACATCAAGCGTCTTGAGGAGCTGTGCGAATGTAAGATCGCCATGATAGGCGTAGGTCCCGACAGGGAACAGCAGATCGAGCGGTAAGCCGCCCGATGATTAACAAGTATTAAGCAGGGCAGGGGGTTCCGCCTTGTTAACTTAAATAGAAAAAAGGTGTTAGAAATGATACTCTGCATTGCCAACGCTCTGTGCAAGGTCTGAACGGACGAACCGCACAGAGGACTGATATCCGTCCGTGACCGCGTTTAAGCGCGGAACAGACCTTGCTTTCGGTTACTAAATAAAAAAGGAGCAAGGTCATTATGAAACTTAACGAACTTAAATCACTTAAATCATTTTTTATTCTTTGGCTCACCCAGTCACTTTCCACACTTGGAAGCGCAATGACGGGCTTTGCGCTGGTAATAGTCCTGTACCGAAACAGCGGCTCCGCCCTTGCGACGGCAATGCTTTCGGTATGCTCCTACGCGCCCTATGTGCTTATGAGCATTTTCGCGGGAGCGTTAAGCGACAGGTGGAACAAAAAAGCGACCATGCTTGTGTGCGACACTCTTGCCGCCGTAAGCACATTAGCTGTGCTGATACTGTTCAAAACGGGCAGTCTTGAGCCGTGGCACTTGTACATCATCAACGCCCTCGGCGGACTTATGAACACCGTTCAGCAGCCCGCCTCGGAGGTGGCGACAACCCTGCTCACGCCCGAAAAATACTACCAGAAAACCAGCGGTATGCGGTCATTTTCAGGCTCGCTTGTGACTATCCTCACGCCCTCTATCGCGACTGCGGTGATGTCCTTTTGGGGACTGGAGGCGGTCATTGCAATTGATCTGGTGACTTTCGGCACGGCGTTCCTTGCGCTTCTGCTGTTTATAAAAATACCCGAAATTCCCAAGGACAAGGACGGCGGAAAGCAGGAATCCGTATTAGCGTCGGCGAAAAGCGGACTTGTCTGGCTGAAAATCCACAGAAAGATTTTGTGGCTGATACTTTTTCTTGCAGCGATAAATCTTATCGCTTCGATCTACGACGCCGCGCTTCCCGCCATGATGCTGTCCCACCCAAACGGAGGTGAGACCGCCCTCGGCGCGGTGAACACCTGCGTGGGGCTTGCATCTCTTGCAGGAAGCATAATTGTAACATTTCTGCCCGAACCGAAAAACAGGTTAAGGGTCATCTGCAACACCCTGCTTATTTCCATGAGTACGGAAAATTTCCTGCTTGCTTTCGGTAAAACTCCGCTGATATGGTGCATAGGCGCGGTGCTGGGCTGGATAGTAATACCGATAATGAACGCCAATATGGACGTTATCTTCCGAAGCGAGATACCCGCCGAAATGCAGGGCAGAGTTTTTTCCGCAAGGAATACCTTGCAGTTTTTCACCATACCCGTAGGATTTTTCCTCGGCGGCATTCTGGTTGACAAGGTGTTCGAGCCTCTTATCGCGGGACTTTCCTCGGACAGCCTGCCCGTGACGGTATTCGGCGGCGAAAAGGGTTCGGGAGCGGCAATGCTGTTCTTTGTGATTGGAATAGCGGGAGTTGCCGTATGCCTGATATTCAGACGGATAATCCTGCGAATAGCAAACAGCGCGGAACGTTCCGCAGGATAAAAATTTAAACATAAATCAAAAAGCTGCCGTACAAGCCGTACAGCAGCTTTTGTATTTGAAATAATTACGCTCTCAGCTCCGCGCCCAGATTTGCAAGCTCTTTAAGGACGCGCTTTACAGCCGCGTCAGCCTGCTCGTCGGTGAGAGTTCCCTCGTGGGAACGCATGGAGATAGCGTATGCAACGGACTTCTTTCCCTCGGCGATCTGCTTGCCCTGATATACGTCGAAAAGGGTAACGCTTTCAAGGATATTTCCCACCGCTTTCCTGATAGCCTTTTCAAGCTCCGCAACGGGCAGAGTTTCATCGCAGACGATAGCAAGGTCGCGTGTGGTGGCGGGGAACTTAGGCAGCGGCTTGTAGGTTTTTACCGCGTTCGCAATATCAATAAGCTCGGTAACGTTTACCTTTGCGGCGTAAGCCTTTACTCCGATACCGTAGTTCTCCAAGGTTTCGGGGTGAAGCTCTCCTAAAATGCCTATGGCCTTGCCGTCCTTGGTGATTACCGCGCATCTGCCGGGGTGGAAAGCGTCCGCTTCGGCGAATACTTCGGGATCGGTGCAGGCGGAATAGTCAAAATCCTCAACGCCGATATTTTTCAGCATGGAGTCAACTATGCCCTTTACGGTATAGAAATCCGCGTCCCCGCCGTATGCGCCCACGCTGAGGCGTACAGGCTCGTCGGGAAGCTCACCGCCGTTAGGAATGTACTCACTGCCTATCTCAAACAGGCATACAGCCGCGTTGCGGTTGTTGTAGTTTCTTGCCAAAACCTCGCACATGGAGGGCAGCAGGGTAGTCCTCATAACGGAGGTATCCTCGCCCAGCGGGTTTGTGATGACCACGGGCTTGCGGAGAGGACTGCTTTCGGGCAGACGAATTTTATCAAAATATTTGGGGCTGATGAAAGAATATG
>CAMWVO010000266.1 GCA_947177695.1 uncultured Clostridia bacterium | reverse complement strand
ATGGTAAAGCTTCCCGGCGGCTACAACGGCATTTATCTTAAAACAGACCATATGACTATGGATTCAAGCTCCATTATCGGCTTTAATAAAATAGTGCTTCAGACATACTGTTCGATGATGTACGACTATGAAAAGCCCGCGCCGATGCGTTCCTATATCGCGCAGCTTGAAAAGGATCTGGCGTACGAGGCAGGCTCTCCCATGAGAAAGAAGGACGAGGAATACTGGGACAGCGTTATCGCCGAAAGCGAGCCTATGTACACCGACTTTGCGGGACAGGGACGGCTTCTTACACAGCGGCGGGAAAACAATAATCCCGATCAGCGTTACGCTATGGTAATATCAAAAAGCCCTGTGGCGTCCATATCGGTTTTCCCCCTTGAAAAGGAAGCTTCAATGCGTCTGATAAAATTCTGCGAGCTGTACAGAGTGCCTATGGCTTGTCTGCTGCTTATGGGTCTGCGCACCGTTCTTTCAAAGTTCAACGACAACGAAAAGGACGTTTCCGTCAAGACCTGCGTATCCCGACGCGGTACAGTCGCGGAAAAATACTGCGGCGGCACAAGAATACACTTTTTCCCCATGCGTACCGTTATGGAGCCCGAAATGACGTTCCTTGACGGAATAAAAATGATACAGACGGAGCAGAACAAGATATTCCGCCACGTTAATTTTGACCCTATCGAAATGACAATGAAGCGCAACAAGTACTGGAACATTACCCCCGGTTCAAGCTATGAGAGCATTTCGCTGACATATCAGCCTCTTACCTCTCAGAAAGCCTCCGAGGATATGCCCGACATTCCTTATAAGAGTATGTGGTACACCAACGGCGTTGCGGGTCAGCCGCTGTATCTCACGGTAATGCACCGTCCGGAGGATAACGGTCTGAACTTCAATTTCGAGTACCGCGTAGATGCTGTTTCCAAAGAGGAAATGGAATATTTCTACTATTACCTCTGCCGTGTGCTTTTCAGAGGTATAGAGGACGAAAACCGCACTATCGGCGAAATACTCGACATGATATGATCAATTAAAATAATTTTTAGGAGGACGCGAAAATGCTTGAAAAGATCAAGGAGCTTATCTGCAATTACGTTGAGGTAAACCCGGAGGACATCACCGAGAATTCCCGCTTTATCGAGGACCTGGGCTTCAATTCCTACGACTTTATAAGTATGCTGGGAGATCTGGAGACCGAGCTTGGAGTTACGGTCGATGAGAATGAGATCATGGAAATCCACACCGTGGGAGAAGCCGTTAAGTATCTGAACAAATTAAAGGAGAATTAAGATGGACAAGAATAAAGTTAGGTCAATAGCAGATCTGGTACGTGAGTCGGCAAAGGAATACGGAGACAAGGTTTTTCTGAAAGAACTGGCGGGAAGCGAAGTAATCGAGAGATCATTCAATGATTTTTACGGCGACGTCCGCAGATTTGCTGGATACGTTTTCAAGAAGTACCCCGACGACGTTCACACGGCGGTGATCGGTCCGTCAAGCTACGGCTGGCTGGTAAGCTGGTTCGGAACGGTCGGCGGCGGAAACACGGCTGTGCCTCTTGACGCGCTGCTGTCGCCTCAGGACATTTGCGAATTGCTCGTAAGGTCGGATACGGATATTTTCTGCTACGACCCGCGGTATGAGAAAATGATCCCCGCGGTAAAGGCAAACTGTCCCAACGTAAAGGAGTGCATTTCCTTTGCGGAACTGCCGGGGCTTCTTGAAAGCGCAGAGCCTGCGGAGCTTCCCGACGTTCCCGCGGACAGGCTTGCGGCTATCGTTTATACTTCGGGCACAACGGGAAAAAGCAAGGGCGTTATGCTGCTGAACGGAAACTATATCGACAACGCAATGTGTCAGGATAACGAAGCGACTTCCGATGACGTTATGCTTTCGGTACTGCCCATACATCACATCTACTGCTTTACCTGCGATGTTCTTATATCTCTTAGGTACGGCATTACCCTGTGCTTTAACGACTCGCTGATGCACATACCGCAAAATCTGAAACGCTTCGCTCCCACTGCGATACTGATAGTTCCGATGATAGCGGAGACTATGTACAAGCAGATAAAAGCGGCGGCGGCGCAAAATCCCAATGTTCCCATTGCCGCGATAGCGCAGAATGTTTTCGGCGGCAGACTTAAAACCATCTACAGCGGCGGAGCGTATCTCCGTCCCGAGCTGCAAAAGGCGTATATGGATATGGGCTTTATTATGGCGCAGGGTTACGGCATGACCGAATGCGCTCCCAGAATTTCCACAGCAGACCCCAACGACAAATCGTGCGCAGGCGACGTTGGTGTTATCGTGAACGGCTGTACCGTAAAGATAGAGGACGGCGAGATACTTGTAAAAAGTCCCTCGGTAATGGCGGGTTACTACAAAGACGAAGCGGCAACTGCGGAGGCTCTTACTCCCGACGGCTGGCTCAGAACAGGCGACCTTGGCTATGTGGACGAAAAGAACCGCATCTTTATCACAGGCAGAAAGAAAAACCTTATCATTCTTTCCAACGGTGAAAACGTTTCTCCCGAGGAGCTGGAAAACAAGTTTGCGGGTCTTGATTTTATCGCGGACGTTCTCGTCTACAGCGAGGACAGCGTTATCACCGCGGAGATCTTCCCCGCTCCCGAAGCGATGAAAAATATGTCCGAAAGCGAGCTTGAAGCGGCTCTGCGCGAGGCTGTTGACGCTATCAACAAGACGGTCATTCCCGCAAAGGCGATACGCCGCCTGCGCATAAGAGACGTTGAGTTTGAAAAGACCACGTCCAAGAAAATAAAACGCAGTCAGCCTGTAAAGGGCAGACAGATACAGTAATACTAATCACTAATCAAAATATAGACAAAAGTCTATATTTTGACAGGATTAGTACCCCACGGCTGAATCAAACTGTAGACTTTGTCTACAGTTTGATAAAGAAATAGTATAAAGGAGTATTATCATGACCTACGAGGAGATTTTTTCCAAATCAAAGGAGCTTATTATTGCCAACGATGCAAGCGGCATAAAGGAGCATCTTGCGGTAGAGGTTGACATCACAGGCGAGGGTTCCGGCGCGTTCTACATCGAGCTTAACGACGGCAAGATTGCCGTTGAGCCTTATGAGTACTACGACCGCGACTGCAAGCTGATAATTTCGGGAGAGAATTTTATAAGCATATGCGACGGTTCTCTCGACGCTGTAAAGGCGTTCACCAACGGCAGTCTCAAGATCGAGGGCGACATTGACAAGGCACTGAAAATGTCGGAGATTTTCAACGCCGTAAAGGAAAACGCAGCTGCAAAGAGCGGCGCGTCCAAAAAGGGTAAGAAGTAATTTTATCCTACAATTTCAAAGCGTTAAGGCGCGGGTTTTTACCCGCGCTTTTTTGCGTATTACCGTTTTGTTTTCCCAGTTTTTGTATTTCGCAAAAGCATACTTTAGCGAAAAAGGCAAGGAAATGGAATTCCTAATGCCAAATTATTACAGGAGGTAACTATTATGGTAGTACAGCACAATTTATCCGCAATGAACGCGAACAGATACTTAGGTATCAACAACTCTAAGCTTTCCAAGTCTCTGGAAAAACTTTCTTCCGGTTATGCTATCAACCGTGCAGGCGATAACGCTGCTGGTCTCGCAGTATCCGAGAAGATGAGATCTCAGATCGCAGGTATGACACAGGCTGTTAAGAACGCTCAGGACGGTATCTCCATGGTACAGACCTTTGAGGGCGCTCTCACAGAGACAGACTCCATTCTCCAGAGAATGAAGACTCTTGCAACTCAGATGGCTAACGGTTCTTATGATGATCCCGTTGACCGTACAGCTGCTCAGCAGGAATTCCTCCAGCTGAACGACGAGCTCGATCAGATCGCTGATACTGACTTCAACGGCGTTGTTGTTCTTAACGGCGGCGTTATG
>CAMWVO010000265.1 GCA_947177695.1 uncultured Clostridia bacterium | reverse complement strand
CAGGGCTACGGCTCGGTGACCGACAAGCTGACAAGACTCAATGTGGCAAGCAGCTATATTTATATTTTCCCCGAAACCATCACCCACAGCAAAGACGAGGAATGGCTGCCTCCGCCGAGAGTGCTGCTGAAATCCTATCACAACGCCGACAAGTGGGAGGTAGTTCCCACAGAAGAGCAGGAGCTGTCCATAAGAAATCTGTTCAACCACAAGTATATCCCCACGGACAGACGGTTCACAATGGTACTGTCGGCTATCTTCCTCAACGCCGACCACTACGGACTGTTCCTGTGCGAGCTGGAGTACGAATACTTCTACTATATAAGCTCCCTTTCGGCACAGCTGTGCGCGGCTATGAAAATACTCAGGCTTATTCAGGACAAGGAAAATATCCAGCAGGAGCTTGAACGTACCCTTATGCAGATCAAAGAGAAAAATATGCAGCTTGACGAAATGTCAAAGGTCGATGTGCTTACGGGAGCCTACAACCGCCGCGGATTTTTCGCCCAGGCAAGCAGCATAATCACTTCTCCCATGAACGAGGATCGGGACGCGCTTATCATTTTTGCCGATCTGGACAGCCTTAAAACGATCAATGACACTTTCGGTCACGAGGACGGAGACTTCGCCATCAAGAATGCGGCAAGGATACTTCATGACTCGTTCCGAAGCTCGGACGTTATCGGTCGTATCGGAGGAGACGAATTTTCGGTACTGGCTATGGTTGAAAACGCTTCAAGCGATGAGATAACCTCAATAGTGCGTTCGAGAATAAACGAGTCCACGGAAAGCTTCAACGCTACCCACACAAAGCCTTATGTGGTACACATGAGCGTGGGCGTGTACGCTTTCAAGTGCGGCAAGGACGTGGAGCTTTCAAAGATACTCGCAAAGGCGGACGACGTGCTGTACGAGGAAAAGAAAAAGAAAAAATCCATACTCAGATGACTGTCATTTACCCATTCCGTTCGTTTGTCGGAATGGGTAAATTTATATATGTATTTTTCTCTACGCTCCGTTTATTGACGACAGCTTCCGTTCGTGTTATACTAAGAGCGTGCTCACATACTGAATTTGAAAGGAAAATTTTTATGGACTGCAAAAAGGTCGGCGCTCTGCTCAGACAGCTGAGGACCGAACGCGGAATGACTCAGCGGGAAATTGCCGAGCGTCTTTTCGTCAGCGACAAGGCTGTGTCAAAATGGGAACGGGGACTTGGCTGTCCCGATATTTCCGCTCTCGACAGCATTGCAGACCTGTTCGGAGTGCCTGTTGAGACGCTTCTGAGCGGCGAGCTGAACCAATGCGGTCAGAACGGAGGAAATATGAAAAGGCTTAAATTTTACGTGTGTCCGAATTGCGGAAACATTTTTACGGCGGCTTCCGCGGGAGAGATATCCTGCTGCGGAAGAAAGCTTTCTCCCCTTGAAGCGTCCGCTCCCGATGAGGGACACGCTCCCAAGACCGAGATAATCGACGACGAATTTTATGTGACCTTTCCCCATGAGATGAGCAAATCCCACTATATTACATTTACCGCTCTTGCGGGCTGCGACAGGCTGTATCTGCATCGGCTCTACCCAGAACAGGACGCTGCCGCGCGTTTACCGAGACTGAGCGGTGCGGAGCTGTACTTTTTCTGCTCGGAGCACGGTCTTATGAAAGTTAAACTTTAAGGAGTGAAAAGCTTTGCAGCCTGTTGGTCTGTATATTCACGTGCCGTTCTGCAAAAGGAAATGCGCCTACTGCGACTTCTTTTCAGCAGCGGCAAAGAATACCGAGGAATACGTCAGGGCGGTGATACGCAATATCAAGGCGGCGGGAAGAAAGTACAACACCGTTTATTTCGGCGGCGGCACTCCCTCCCTGCTAAAAGCGGAACGGACAGCGGATATCCTTGCCGCCGCCAATATTTCGGAGGGTGCGGAGATTTCTGTGGAATGCAATCCCGACAGCGCGGACTTTGACTATCTTTGCGGACTTCATTCCGCAGGGGTAAACCGAATTTCTTTCGGTGTGCAGTCACTGGACAACTCAGAGCTTGCGGCTCTGGGACGGCTTCACGACGCGGACAAAGCAATTGAAGCTATTCTCTCCGCGGAAAAAGCGGGCTTCGGGAACATCAGCGCGGACATCATGCTTGCAACTCCCATGCAGACCGCCGAAAGTCTGAGCCGTACTATCAACGCGCTCTTGGAGCTTCCGCTGACACATATTTCGGCGTACCTGCTCAAAGTTGAAAAGGGTACTCCCCTGTCGCTTGACAGCGCGCTTCTTGAAAAAGTTCCCGACGAGGACAGTACCGCAGATATGTACCTTATGACTGCGAAAAAGCTTTCGGCTGCGGGCTTTGAGCAGTACGAAATATCCAACTTCGCACGAAAGGGATTTGAGTGCCGTCACAATCTGAAATACTGGCGGTGTGAGGAATATTTCGGGGTCGGACCGTCGGCGCACAGCTTTCTGGACGGTGAACGCTTTTGCTGTCCCGCGGACACGGAAAAATTTATCTCCGAGCCTTTGCAGGAACGGGTTTTCCTGTCATGGGGCGGTGACCCCGAAGAAAAAGCCATGCTTGCCCTGCGGCTCACCAAGGAGGGACTTCCGCTTGCGGATTTTCCCGAAGCGGAAAAGCGAGCCGAACCGCTGCTGAAAAGCGGTCTGGTAAAAAAAGAACAAGGCGCTCTCAGACTTACTGCCGAGGGCTGCCTTGTTTCAAACGAGATAATATGCCGACTGATCGGCTGAAAACCTACTGCCTCCAGCGTTTCAGGGACGGGAAATACTTCATCATTTCCGCCCTTGCTTCGTCGGGGGTTAAATTCGTTCCGTCCTCCTTGTTCCTCTCGTCAAGGAACTGCAAATTACTTTCGATCATTTCCTCCATTGTTTCGTCCTTTGAGAAATGTCCGTCAACCCAGCAGTATTTGCAGTAGTCGCTGTTGGGACTTCCGTCCGCATTTTTTCCGTAAACCTCAGGCTGCATTTTCATTCCGCAGCTCTGGCAGATATTTTCGTCCATGTGATAACCTCCTGTAACTTCGATAATATTGTTGTCGGGATCGGTAAGGTGAAAATAATTATAGGTCGGGTAGGCTTCTAAAATTTCGGTAACTTCGCCGATATTCAGGGACTTTACCCGCTCATGCTCCATGGTAAGATCCTCCACCCAGTAGTTCTGCACAAACTTGTAGGGGCTGTTCAGGTCGGTGCAGTGTCCGATAATGTTGCTTTCGTTCATCAGGGAAATGCACTTGTTGTCGATGTAAAATTCCACGAATTTGTTTCCGCTGCGGCAGCGGTTCTCCACCTTTATGCCGAAAAATTTTTCGTAGAAATCCACGGACTTTTCAAAATCCTTTACCACAAGATAAACGCTTCCCAGATGCAGGGAATTTTTATTTTCCTCCGCAGGGACGTTTCTGAGCAAAATGGTATCGGTGGGAACGTCGAACAGCTCGCTCATGCGGATAATTTTATCCACGTCCGGGACGGCTTGTCCAAGCTCCCATTTTGAGACGGACTGTCTCGATATCTCCATAAATTCCGCAAAACGCTCCTGCGTAAGACCCTTTTCGATACGAAGCTTTTGTATCTGATCGCCTATTGTCATTTTTCGACCTCCTTTCGTATTTTACTGTATTTATTATACAGCATGATTTTAAAAAAATCTACCAATCCGAATTGGAACTTTTGCAACTCACGGTTGCACGGTGGGTGATAAATTTTGATTTAACACTCCAACTGTCGGGACGCTTCGGCGGCGAAGCCGCCGACTAAAGCTGGTCCAGCTGAGCCCAGCTGGCAGAAGTCCAGAGGGCGGGCCCTTTGGTCGCGCTCCGCAGAGCGCGAAATCCCCTCCCCGCGCCCGCAGGGCGCATAGCCTCCGAAACGGAGCAGGAGGTGAGAAACGGCGAGAGCCGTTTCGA
>CAMWVO010000264.1 GCA_947177695.1 uncultured Clostridia bacterium | reverse complement strand
GGCATTTCTGTTCGTCTTAGGGTGTTGACATTTTCAAAGCTTTGTGCTATCATAATAATGTAGATTTGTACGGTTGCTTTCGGGTTTCTTGAATTGGTCGTTCGTGGATCCGATTGCAGCCGTCAAAGCTTTTATGCCGATTATATTTGTCGTCAGCGTTATGCAGAACACAAGAAGATATTCGACAAGCTGTAAGCCGTCTATGTAATTCTGTTCGTATGCGCCGCATATTCCGTATATGGCAAATATCACTTGCAGAAATGCTGTTAATTCAAGCAGGGATTTTATATGTTTCATATCAAGCTTTCCCCGCTTCCTACATTTTTAGCGGCATACTCCAAATGCTGAACGGTAAGCTTTTCGCCCGACGTTTTTGCAATATCGCCTGCAAGTCTGAAAACATTTATTGCTATCCTCAGACCGCCTTTTCTTGAAGATATGTTATATAGGTGTTTAATAATAGTTTTATCCAAATTAAAATCACCGAATAAATGTTGTATATCCTCTTTGGTGTAGCGGTTGTCCAGCTTACATATGTATCCGATACGGCTATGAATAGTGTCATACTCTGCTTCATGCCGTCCGTACATTCGGCTGAAAATGTCGGGCGTTCCTGCGTAAACCAAGCCTATTTTTGCGCTATCGTTCAACGCTCTTAGGGTATTGAACGAACGCTCCGTAAGGTGTTGGGCTTCGTCAATGATGACAAGTTTGTTTGTATCCGTAAGCTCGTCTATCAGAATATCAAGCATTTCTGAGGACGTACCACGCTTTTTAAGTCCCATAGCTTTTGCTATTAAATTCAGAGCGGCACGGGGAGAACTTTTCGTTACGTCAGCTTGTACATATACCACGCCGTTGTTTTCGTCAGCGTAATGCTTAAGTGCGGTTGTTTTTCCGCTTCCCGCCGCTCCTACTATAAAGGAAATACGGTTTGTTACCCTTAAATAATCAAGGTCGTTATAAACAAGCTTCGTATTTTGTAATTCCCTTGTAAAGCTGGGCGGCGGCGTTTGGTACTGTCTTTGCCGTTCCAGTTCAAGAAACTGGTTTACCTTGCGGGCAATGTCCTCATTTGAACCCGCATAGCTTCCGCTCAAAAACTGTGAAAGCGTTCCCGTGGATAATCCAAGCTCTTTGGATATTGCCGCTTGCTTGCGTTTAGTCGTTCTTATGTAGTCTGTCAGCCGCTGTCTTGTTTCGGTAATGTCATTCAATCTAAACATCTCCTTTATATGGCTGTTTTGCCTATATTTCCAAGATTAAGCCTATAGTCTTTTTCGGGATAGGCAAATTCTTCGGATTCTTCTGTATGCTCCTTTTGCTTGTTCGGCATTTCGATTTCTTTGGAGTAGTCCGTTTTGGGTATCTTAGAGAAATCGGGTATACCGAAAGCTTCGGAACGTCTTGCAACGACTTCAATTATAGACGGTTCTTCAATATTTGGATAATGTGACTTAGTCCTTTTCAGCAAGGCTTTTTTGCGGTTGTTGTTTTCCCGTATGACTTGACTTGAAACTTCCCTGCCAACGCCGTAAACGTTCAGCACGTCGTTTTTAGCAGTACAGATATATTCGCCTGTTTCGGCGTAAATGTATATTTCGGTAACGTCGTTAGTGTCATATCGTGCATATACCTTTTTGCCTATTCCATAGAAAAGAAGCTCGTCGCTGTAATAATATTTTATGTTCGGAAGCTCAGCAAACTTAACGCCCTGCTTTGTGATCGTGACTGTCCTCGTGGTTCTTCTTAGGAGCAAGCGGCGCGCGGATTCTTTAAGTTCCCGCATGGGCTTTGCAAAGCTGCTGCAATAGACTTCGCAGGGAGATTTATTTCCCATGCCGTCCCCGCTGTGAGGGGTATTGTTATACACGTTAATCAGATTAGCAACATATTCCTTGAACTCTTCAAAGCTCATTGCCTTATTTTCACGCTCTATCATTATATTTGTACCCTGCATTGATGTTGGGCGATTTTCGGGACGGTCGCCGATATATGACGGAAGCATTTTGTTGTAGCTTTCAAAGGTTCTGAAAAATCTTTCGATTGATTTTGCCTTTGCATTATATGGGGTTGAAGTCCTAACGTCAGCTTTTAGAGCCGATACCAAGGAATAATCATTATCCGCATTGAACAGGTCGTGCGCTTGGTAGTCCTTGCCGTTGTCTATCTGAATAGTATCGGGAACGCCGCAATTTTTCACGGCGGCTGCAAAGCTGTCAAGGACAATATCGGCGTTAGGCTCGCAGGGATTAAGAACGTAACCCACAACATACCGTGACTTTCGGTCAAGCCATGCGCTTAACCACGGACGTAAAATCCTGCCTTTGTGATTAACAAAAACATCGCAAAGGTGGTGGTCGCCTATCCACTCTCTGTTTGAATAAAGAGAACTGTTGTCGTAATCGGTGAAGATACTGGGCATAAAGTTGTCATTATAGTACTTTTTGCCGTATCTGTATAGTGCGATTACGTCGGTTGGAATGCTGTACGCAAACCGCCTGAAAGATGAAATACTGGGAACTTCAACGCCCTTTGCCTTGAAATAGTCACGGGTAGCCGTGTAGCATTGATTTATGGACGGTTTTTTGTCGGTCAGGTAGTATTTATTGAAAATGTCCTGCATTTCCTCAGTAAGACTGCTTGACCCTTTGTTGTGCCTGCCACGGCGGTCTATAAGTCCCTCAATGCCGTTTGCGGCGTACTTGTTTACCCAATCCTCCAGCTTGTCCATGTTCACGTCAATTTCGGGGTGTTCTTCGGCAAAGCGTTTAAGAAATTCTCTTGTAACGCCCTGCTTGTGGTACTGCCTTTTGAATTTTGTGTATTCGGTTACGGCAAGCACCTTTTCATCAACACGCTTGCGTTGTTTGTCCGATAATGATTCGTATATATTGCTGTTTTCGGGAGCGGGTTTGTCGGGTGTTATGCCGTGGTATCTGTATTGTGCTTCCTGCGGTAGGCTTTCAAGCAGAATTCTTAGCTGTTTGCCTCCGCGTCCTGTGCCGTCAACATATTTGTATGTGATTGTATTGCGTTCCGCCGCTAAGCGAACTGCTCGTTCTGTTACTTGCAAAGAAAAGGCTGCTTCAATTACTGATATATAATGTTCTGTCATGCACTATCAGCCCTTTCTGCATACAGCAAGAATTCTTCAGCAAGTCCTGCAACTCCAAAAGTATTGAATTTATCAAACCAAGCTTTAAGTTTAAGTTCGTCAACATTAATGTATGAATATTGTTCGTTAAAGCCTTTTAAGAAGTCACTACAGCAATTTGGGCTTGCATGCATAGCTAAATATGTTCGGTACATTGTTACGGCAAGCAGCTTTTTCATTACCTCTTCAAGTTGGGGAACGGTCAGGAGTTTATATATTTCTGATTCCATAAGGTGGAACGGCTGCTTTATTTTCCAATATCTGTCTTGTGCTTCTTTAGGTAAGCTTTTTAGAGGCACTCTAATATTCTTATTGTTTATGTATTTGTACTCTATTTGTTCCAAGTGAACTCTTTTATATATACACCATACAGAAACATTAAGACATAAAGCGACTTCTTTTATTGTAAGCCACACATCTTTCATTAGACCCGCTCCGTTTCTGTTATTACGTTGATTATTTCATCAACGCTTATGCCCAAAGTCTTTGAAAGCTTATCCGCACTCTTAATTGTAGGTATGCTTTCGCCTGTACAATACTTTGTTATCATGCAGGCAGCTATACCCGTAGCTTCGGAAAGCCATTTCTTGGTTTTGTCTAATTCTACCAACCGAATAGAAATTACTTTCCCAAGTGGACATTGTTTTTTGAATTTCATTGCTTTTACCTCTTTTCTTTATCTTATTTTTATGATATAATAACATTATTGAAAGTTATTATATTTTATATTATAATATAGATTCCTATATTTGCAAGGTATTTTTATAAATTTCTATATTATTAT
>CAMWVO010000263.1 GCA_947177695.1 uncultured Clostridia bacterium | reverse complement strand
TTTGGTCGCGCTCCGCAGAGCGCGAAATCCCCTCCCCGCGCCCGCAGGCGCATATTCTCCGAAACGGAGCAGGAGGTGAGAAATGGCGAGAGCCATTTCGAGGAGGGGCGAACACGACCGCCCCTCCTTGTTACATTGCGCGGCAAGTTAAATCTCCAAAACGTCACAGTGTGACGTTTTGGACGGAACAAACTATGGCTGAATGTTGACCCTGCTATGCTTGGGAACCCAAACAAAGTATTGTTCGTTGAAAACATGTCCACATTCTGCTTTCAGCAGAGGACTGTTTTCAAGGGTTGCTTTGCCGCGTGCAGTAACAAGGGGGAGCGGTCGTGTCCGCTCCCCCTCGGAATGACTGTCGTCATTCCTCACCCCTTTCACCGTTTTGAACGATATGCGCCTGCGGGCGCGGGGAGGGGATTTCGCGCTCTGCGGAGCGCGACCAAAGGGCTCTGCCCTTTGGAAACTCGCCACCTTTGAAAAGGTGGACGAAACTTTTCCATGCGGCTTCGCCGCGCGGGGATTTTTAGTTAGCCTCGTAAATCAAAACTTATCTCTTTACCGTAAAGTTTAACATTGCTATGTTTACACATTGTTAATAATATGATAAAAAAACAGCAGAAATTTTCCAGTATACTTTAATATGACTGTAAAATCAAAGTGAAAGGATAATTCCCATGCTTGAACTTAATAACATAGTGAAAAATTACTCCGTGGGCGGAACGGATATCCGCGCGCTGAGAGGGGTTTCCGTGAAGTTCCGCGAGAACGAATTTGTGTCGGTGCTGGGTCCCTCGGGCTGCGGAAAGACCACTCTGCTCAACATTATAGGCGGTCTTGACCAGTACACAAGCGGCGACCTTATCATTAACGGAAGATCAACAAAGCAGTACAAGGACAGAGACTGGGATACATACCGCAATCACTCTGTGGGATTTGTATTCCAGAGCTACAACCTTATTCCTCACCAGACGGTTTTGTCCAACGTGGAGCTTGCGCTTACCCTGTCGGGCGTATCCAAGGCGGAACGCCGCAAGCGCGCTACCGAGGCTCTCGAAAAGGTGGGACTGGGCGATCAGCTTACCAAAAAGCCGAACCAGATGTCGGGCGGACAGATGCAGCGTGTTGCAATTGCCCGTGCGCTTGTTAACGAACCCGATATCATTCTTGCAGACGAGCCTACGGGCGCGCTGGACTCCGAGACAAGCGTTCAGATAATGGAGCTTCTCAAGGAGATCGCAAAGGATAAGCTTATCATTATGGTAACCCACAACCCCGACCTTGCGGAACAGTATTCCACAAGGATAATCCGTCTTTTGGACGGCGAGGTGAAAAGCGATTCCAACCCCTTTGACGGCGCTGCCGAGGCTGAGGAAAAGTCCGCGGGAAGAAAGACCTCAATGTCATTTTTCACGGCGATGGCTCTGTCCCTCAACAACCTTATGACCAAAAAGGGGCGTACCTTTATGACAGCCTTTGCCGGCTCTATCGGCATAATAGGCATCGCGCTTATAATGTCCCTTTCGAGCGGCGCGCAGGACTACATTGACCGTGTTCAGGAGGACACTCTTTCAAGCTATCCGCTGACGATAGAAAGCACGTCCATAGACATGACCACCATGATGACAACAATGATGAATATGGCTCAGGCAAACGGCGAGGACTTCGAGGAAGGCAAGATATACCCGCAGAACGTTATGACAACAATGATGGAAGCCATGTTCGCGGAAGTCGCTTCCAACGATTTAAAGACTTTCAAGACGTTCCTTGAAAGCGGCGAAAGCAATATACAAAACCTTGTCAGCGACATCAAGTACAGCTACAGCACACCGCTGACCATCTACAAGGCGGACACCTCCGACGGTCCGTACCGCGTAAATCCTACCGCCGTTTATGACAGCATGGGCTTGTCCCACATGACCCAGATGACACAGATGTACGAAAACTCCATGATGACGGGTATGTTCACCATATGGAGGGAGCTTATCTCCAAGCAGGAAATTCTTGACTCCCAGTACGAAATTCTTGCAGGACATATGCCCGAAAGCTCCAACGAAGTGGTGCTTATCGTAAACAAATACAATCAGGTAACTGACTACACTCTCTACAGCCTTGGAATACTCGACAACAGCGAGCTTACCGACGCGGTACAGCGCACCATAGAGGGCGAGACCGTGGAGACCATAAACTCGGTGGAGTACATTGATTTCGACCAGCTCCTGGGACTGAAATTCAAGCTGTTTGTAAACACCGATTACTACGCTGAAGAGGACGGCGTGTGGGTGGACAAAAGCGACGACGATAAATTTATGACCAAGCAGATAGACAATGCCGAGGATATCGAAATCGTGGGAATTATCCGTCCCACAGACAGCACCGCGGCAGCAAATGAGATAGGCTCTATCGGCTACAAGTCCGAGCTTATGACCCGTCTTATAGACAAGGTAAACGACAGCGATATCGTCAAGGCTCAAAAGGACGATCCCGACACCGATGTTTTCACGGGACTTCCCTTTGCAAACACTGTCGATACTGACGAAGAAGAAGCCGAGCCTGAACCGGAAAACGAAGCTCCTGCTATGACTATGGAGGATTTGCAGGCATATTTGGCGACACTTGATCCCGAAACTCAGGCAATGATGACAGAACAGATCATGGGCGCACAGCAGATGGGTATGCCCGCCGATCAAATAGCGGCTGCCTTTGCCGAGCAGCTTGGTCTGACCGCTGCCGCAGAGCCTGAGGAAAGCGGCGCTCCCACAGTTTCCAAGTCCACCTATGAGGATAACCTTTCAATCATGGGCGTGTCCGATTTAGACAACCCCAGTTCTATAAATATTTACCCCATAGACTTTGAGTCCAAGGAGTACATCACCGACATAATCGACGACTACAATCAGCGCAGGACCGATGCGGGCGAGGACGACCTGTGCATTCAGTACACCGACATTATGGGCATTATGATGAGCAGTGTTACCACCATCATCAACGCCATAAGCTATATTCTGATAGCATTTGTGGCGATATCCCTTGTGGTATCCTCCATAATGATAGGAATAATCACCTACATTTCGGTACTGGAGCGCACAAAGGAAATAGGCATACTCCGAGCGATAGGAGCGTCCAAAAAGGATATTTCCCGCGTGTTCAACGCCGAGACCCTTATTATCGGCTTTACGTCGGGAGCGCTTGGAATAATCGTAACGCTTCTGCTGAACATTCCGATAAATATGATAATCGAATATCTTACCGACGTTAAAAATCTTTGCAGTCTGCCCGCCGTGGGAGGAACGGCTCTTGTGGTGATAAGCATGATACTCACCCTCATTGCGGGACTTATCCCGTCGGGCGTTGCGGCTAAGAAAGACCCTGTTGCCGCGCTCAGGTCTGAATAAATAAACAAATAAATTAATCTGCCGCCGTTCGATACCGTAAAAGGTTCGGACGGCGGCAGGATTTTTATGTGGTATAGAAAAACCGCCGTTTTATGAGCGGTTAAACAACAATGGAAATTATGTCTTTGTCCGTGGGGCGAGTCAGAAATATAAATCTTTTTATTTTGTATTTTTGCCCGTCTATAACAACATCTTCACCTTTATGCAGCAAGGGTGGATCTTCAATAATAAATATAACTCCTAAAGATGTATTAAATTTCTCTTTTGATGTTAGCTCTATCATATGGAACACCAACTCTCCTTAAAAATCAATCATAATATTATTTCCTTTTCTAAAAAACATATTCGGTAAGAATCATAATCACGCCCAATGTCAGCAGGACTACGCCCACTGCCCTGTTCAGCGTTTTTGGAGAAGCCTTGTTCGCAAATTTTGAAGCGACCGCCGCTCCCGCAAGAGTGAAGATAACGCACAGCGCCAGTATAAAAATATCGGGCAGCGCGCCGTCTATGACAAAGTGGGAAGCCGCTCCAGTAAAGGCGGTGAA
>CAMWVO010000262.1 GCA_947177695.1 uncultured Clostridia bacterium | reverse complement strand
AAATCCCGACGATTTTTCCTTCACCGAAAACGTATCAAGCGTTGCGGTACTCTCGGGCTCTCAGGACGAGCCTTATATGGACCTTTACCCCGAACTTTACGCCGAAAATCCTCCCACAGCCTATAAGGAGGACAACGGCACGATCTATCTTACTTTCGACGACGGTCCGTCGGACAGAACGCCCGATATTCTGGAGATACTTGACAGGTATGACATAAAGGCGACGTTCTTCGTATGCGCGGGAAACGACGAAAAGGAACAGGAACTTATGCGGCAGGTCGCAGAGGCGGGTCATACCATCGGCATACACTCGATCTCCCATGACTACGAAAAGATATACGCAAGCGTGGAAAGCTTTCTGGACGACTTCTATGAGACCTATATGTCGGTCTATAACGCCACAGGCGTCAAGCCCCAGATATTCAGATTCCCCGGCGGGTCGATAAATAATTACAACCGCTTTACCTATATGCAGATAATCGCCGAAATGACAAGACGCGGCTTCGTTTACTACGACTGGAACGTAAGCGGAGAGGACGCGGTAAAGGGCGCGGACTGGACGAGCATTTACAACAATATTCTGTCGGGAATAGAACGCAACACCTCGGACAGGTCTATAGTGCTTCTGCACGACAGCCAGAGCAAGGAGAATACGGTCTACGTTCTGGAGGACGTTATTGAAGAGTTGCTTGCGGACGGCTACAGCTTCGACAAGCTGGACAATACCGTAAAACCCGCGACGTTTACATACAGAGACTGACCACCGCCGTTTAAGGACGGCAGCCGTAAATTTTTCCCGAAGAGGGAATTAAAAAATATAATGATAGTGTGTAAGAAACTACGGATAAGGAGTATTAAAAATGAGCCTTAAGGACAATTTTAACCAGGCGGTAAAGGAGATCCTCAAAAAGGACGGTCTTGTGGGAGACGACCTGTCCAAGGAGTCAAAAAAGAAGTCCGAGCTGGACAGATATATCGACCCTCCCAGAAAGGCGGAGCAGCCCTATTCTGCGGATCAGTCTTACGGCGATTCGCCCGATATTATGGCTGACGCGTCTGTGTCTGTCGAGGACAGCTATGCGGCGGCGGAGCCTGACTATGAGCCGACACAGCAGGAGCCTGTGCGCGCTCCCGAGCCTGAACCCGCTCCCGAACCGAGCTACAGCGATAACCCGTATCTGAAAAACGCTCAGTCGGCGGCTGATTTCGGTGCAAGACCCTCCCAGCCTTTCGCTCCCGATCCGTTCGGAATGGGCGCGCAGTCCCAGAGCCCCCGCAACTTTACGGAGCCGCAGGGTCTGTACGGCAGCGGTACGCAGAACTACGGCGGAGGTCTGCCTCCCACACCTCCGAGAGTACCCAATAATCCTCCCCCAAGGTTCGGCGGCGGAAACGATACGCCCTACTACGAGACCGAGGAAACCACCATCATTTCCAGAAATACCATAATCGACGGCAATATCCGCTCCTTTGCAAACATCAATATCGACGGAAGCGTAAAGGGCGACGTGCGTATCACCAAGAATATAAACGTTACAGGAAAAGTTGTCGGCGACATAGAGTGCAACAACTCCGTTATGTCGGGCGCGTCGATGCAGGGAAACATCTCTTCAAAAGGACAGGTGCAGCTTGACCGCGACAGCATTCTGCTGGGCGATATTGCGGCGCAGTACCTTGACATGAACGGCAAGATAAAGGGAAATGTTGACATCGGCGGCAAAGCCGAGTTCAAGACCGACGCGGTGGTGCTGGGAAATATAACGGCGTCCACTATCACGGTTCTGGACGGAGCTACCATTCAGGGTTATGTCAACACCACTTTCCTCCAGGAAAGCACGGCGAATATATTCCCCGAAACAATTGCGGTAACAGAATAAATCCGAAATTCCGAGGCAAGGGGACACTTGCGGCGGAGGGACACGCTCCCTTATCAACCCCCTTGCCTTCAATATTCCGACCGATAATGGGAAAGGACTGAGCGTATGTCTCCGAATGAAAACGATTTTTTGAACGGCGGTATGCTTAACGGCGGCGATGGCGGATACGTCCCCAAATTTGAAAGAGAACTGCAAAACGCGGGAGGAAACCTTTCCGCTCTTGCAAAGGAAAAAGCTGCCGAAAGCGCGGACAGCATAGATATGGAGATCGACGTAAGCTCTCTCAGGTCGAGCTTTGAGGAAGAAGCCGGGACGTCGGACGATGCCTCCGAGATCGAGATAGAGGTCGCCGACGAGTACGACGGCAACGAAGAAGCCGCAGAGACTTCCGCCGATGAAGCGGATATCGACTTTATCTACGACGAGGACTATCAATACTCGGGACGTCTTGAGGATATCTCCGTGGAAAGTATTGCGCTGGACAATATTGACGTAAAGCTTGAGGAAATGCGTACCGACAAAAGCTCAATGATAAGCTCGCTGAAAAACCAGATGCAGGCGGACGACCTTGCTATGTCGGTGGAGAACCGTCCGAAGCTCGACGAGATGTCGGACGAATATTTCCCGTCCCACAGAAAGAGCGAAGATATAATGTCCAAGGAACAGCTGGACAAGGACGAAAAGGAGCTTATCAAGAACCGTCTGAAAACCGAGATGGAGAAAAAGCCCGAAGGCTTCGACAAGAAAAAAAGCCTTGCGATGTACAAAAAGCTTATGGACGAGCAGAAAGCCAAGGCGGCAAAGCGGGGCTTTATAATGCTGCTTATCACGGCGGCAATGGGATTTGCTTCGGCGGTGCTGATATATTTCGCAAAGCCAAATGCGGGCGGAGATCAGCCGCTGCTGGACTACCTGCCTGTGGGCGCGATAGTTTTCGCACTGTTTATGATGGTAAAGTCCAAGTTTGCAAAGATAATGTCCACGCTGTTTTTTACCGCGTGTACGGTGATGCTGATCTATCCCGGACTGTTCAGTTACGCGTTCAATCCGGAAAATCAGAGCGCAAAGAACTACGTAATACAGCTTATTATTTACGTGGCCGCCATTGCAATGTGCGCGGTAACGTTCATAAGGCTTCTCACAAACAAGGATATCGAGGAGTACTACTCCTACAAGCCGAGCAGCGGAAACCGCCGCGGAAGATGACCGATAACAGAATACCAAAGGGGAGACGGCAGTCCGTCTCCCCTTTTTGATTTTCAGATTTCAGCCTGAGATGCGGTCCGAAGATGCGTTAAGCATTTTTTCGGCGTTTTCCCAGTTTATGATGTTCTGCACTGCCGTAAGATAGTCCCTGCGGAGGTTCTGACGGTCAAGATAGTATGCGTGCTCCCAGACGTCGATATTCAGCAGCGGTGAGAATTTGTCGAGATCGGGGGTGTCCTGATTTTCGGTAACGACCACCTCCAGCTCTCCGTTGGGATTTGCACCAAGCCATACAAAGCCCGAACCTGTAAGATCCATGCCCGCGCTTACAAGCTCGTTCCACATTTCCTTTTCCGAACCGAAGCTGCTTTGGATAAGCCCGCTCATTTTCTCCGAGGGGGCTTTGTAGTCGGGGGTGAGAGAGGAAAAGTACAGCTCGTGGTTATAGACGCCGCCCGCGTTTGTACTGACGTCCTTGTCGGACATTTTTGTAAGCGCTTCAAGGGGGACGTTCTGCATTGTGGGACTTTTTTTGAGCAGAGCGTTCAGCTTATCCGCATAGCCCTTGTAGTGCTTGTCGTGGTGGAAATAAAGGGTATACTCACTTATGTAGGGGTTTAGCGCGTCGATGGAATAGGGCAGGGGCATGGTCTCAAAGGGGTAATAATTATCGTTGTTCATTTTCAGCCGACCTTTCAGGAAAAAGTTATCGGTTAATTATATTCCTGTTTTTGCGGAGATATGCGGATTGGATACTTGCTTTGCTTTTTAAAGCACAGACGGCGAAAAGTATAAATTTTGATTTACGCGACTAACGGTAGGGACGCTCAGGCGGCGAAGCCGCCGACTCAAAAAAGTTCGCCAGCCTTTCAAGG
>CAMWVO010000261.1 GCA_947177695.1 uncultured Clostridia bacterium | reverse complement strand
CGGGGATACTGTCTATATGCAGACCGAAAACGGCATAGAGTCATGCACCGCCGCGGGAGACATGATATCCTCCGTGGAGCTTGACACCGAGTACGAGGGCTTCCTGAGAATGGGCAAATATATCTATCTGCTGGGATACGACGAAATAAACCGAATAGACTATAACTGATTGGAATGATTGATTGAAATATCTGCTTGACGCCGCGGTCATTGGCGCAGTAATAATATGCGTCCTTGTGGGCAGACACAGAGGCGCGGTAAAAACACTTATTTTTATAGCGGGTTACGCGGCGGCTTTTGCGGCGGCGATCTTCGTGAGCAAGACCGCTTCGGAGTACGTTTACGAAAAAGCGGTAAAGCCTGCGGTGATATCGGCTGTGGAAACCAAATCCAAGGAGCTTGCGGAGGAGTATCTTTCTCCCGGAAAGCTGGGAACCGTTCTCGAAGCGCAAGGCGTTGAACTTACAGACGAACAGCTTGAGGGCATCATCGAAAAGGGAGAAAATTACGCTCAGCTGCTGACAGACGACCAGTTCCGCTCCGCGCTGAGGCATATGTTTACGGAGTACTGCCGCGCTCTTACGGAAGCGTTTTCGGGAGTTGTACCCGAAGAAATTCTGGAGGAGGCGGACAGATACATCTCCGAGACGGAAGCGGAAAATCTGCGGATCACGGAGCTTGCGGAGGAGAAAAAGGAGTCGGTGTCCGAAATACTGGAGCGGGAGATAATCCGTCCCGTAATGATGAAGACCGTTCGGACGGCGCTGTTTATCGTTACCTTTGCGGCGGCGTCCCTGATAGTGTCGGTAATCGCGCGGGCGGCAGGTCTTATAAGACATATCCCCGGCGTGAGTTCCGCCGACAGCTTTGCGGGAGGACTTTTAGGGCTTTTGCAGGGACTGCTCTTTACGGTGATACTGAGCGTTGCCGTAAACGTCTTTATAAGCCTTACCTCGGACGCAAACGAGTACCTGAACACGGAGATAATTTCCGGGACAATTATATTCAAGCGGCTTTACAGCGGGACTTTTTTCCTGCTTTCGCTTATACTGAAATAGACCTTTATGAACTTTAAGATATGGAGGACAACGGCGTATGCTTTGTACAAGATGCAAAAAAAGGACTGCTGTGGTTTTTATAACGGCAATGCAGGGCGACGAAAAGCGGAACGAGGGACTTTGCCTTGTGTGCGCAAAGGAGCTTGGTATCCCGCAGGTTCGGGAGTATATGGAACAGATGGGAATTGACGACGACGATGTGGAGGAATTTGCCGATCAGATGACGGATTTTTCCGAAGCTGTGGACGGTGATTCCTTTCAGCGGGGAGGAACAGGCTCTCTGCCGGGCTTTATCCAGAACCTTTTCGGCGGCTCTATAAAAAATCTCAACGACCTTTTGAGCAAAAAGGAGGACGGCGGTATCTCCGACGAGTTCCCCATGGACAGCGGACACGTCCACGAGAGCCGTTCCCACGCGAAAGAAAAGTCCTCTGCCAAGAAAAAGAAAAGCAAGTTTCTGGACAATTACTGCACCAATCTGACCGAGCGCGCCGAGGAGGGCAAGCTTGACAACATTATCGGCAGGGACAAGGAAATTGCCAGAACTATCCAGATACTCACCCGCCGCCAAAAGAACAATCCCTGTCTTATCGGCGAGCCGGGTGTGGGAAAAACTGCCATTGCCGAGGGTATCGCTCAAAAGATAGTTGCTGGGGAAGTTCCCTTTAACCTGAAAAACAAGCGTGTCTACCTGCTGGATCTGACCGCTCTTGTGGCGGGAACTCAGTTCCGCGGACAGTTTGAAAGCCGCGTAAAAGGTCTTATCGACGAGGTTAAAGCCGAGGGAAACGTCATTCTCTTTATCGACGAGGTGCATAATCTTGTGGGCGCGGGAGACAGCGAGGGTTCAATGAACGCGGCGAATATCCTCAAGCCTGCTCTTTCGCGCGGAGAAGTGCAGGTAATAGGCGCGACCACCTTTAAGGAGTACCGCAAGTATATCGAAAAGGACAGTGCGCTTGAAAGACGTTTCCAGCCCGTTACCGTAAACGAGCCGAACATTTCCGAGACGGAAAGCGTGCTTCTCGGCATACGCCAATATTATGAGGAACACCACCGTGTTAAGATTACAGATGAGCTGCTGAAACGGTGCGCTGTGCTGTCGGAGCGCTACATCAACGACAGATTTCTCCCCGACAAGGCTATCGACCTGCTGGACGAAGCCTGCGCCTGCACAAGCATAAGAAGCAAGGAGATCGGCGAATACGACGAGCTTTGCGAAAAGCTTGTGAACACCGAAATAAGCATTACCGAAATGGAGGAAGCCGCCGAGCCCGATTTTGCTCAGATCGCCGAAGCGCGTGCGGAAGTCATGCGGCTGGGAAACGAGAAAAAAGAGCTTGAAGAAAAGGTCAATAATATTTACGTTACCGAGGCGGACTTGTCCAAGGTGATCGAGCTGTGGACGGGTATTCCCGCAAGCAAGGTCACTGAAAGCGAATACACCAAGATCGCAAACTTAGAGGACGCTCTGAAAGCCCGCATAATCGGTCAGGACGAAGCTGTGGAGCTTGTGAGCAAGGCTATCAAGCGGACGAGAGTTCAGCTGTCAAAACGGCGCAGACCCGCTTCATTCATATTTGTGGGACCTACGGGCGTGGGAAAAACTGAGCTGGTAAAGGTTCTCGCATCGGAGCTTTTCGATGGCAACGAGCCGCTCATAAGACTTGACATGACGGAATACATGGAGAAGCACAGCGTTTCGCGTCTGATAGGCTCTCCTCCGGGATACGTTGGCTACGACGAGGCGGGACAGCTTACCGAAAAGGTTCGTAGAAAGCCTTACAGCGTGGTGCTGTTCGACGAGATCGAAAAGGCGCACCCCGATGTTATGAATATCCTGCTGCAAATTCTTGACGAGGGAAAGGTCAATGACGCGCAGGGACGGTCGGTGAACTTTGAGAATACAATCATTGCCATGACCTCAAACGCGGGCTCTACCGACAAGGGAACGGGCGTAGGCTTCAACAAGACAGAGGGAGATATTTCCAGGGAAAAGGCTATGAAAGCGCTGTCCGACTTCCTCCGTCCCGAATTTCTCAGCCGCATAGACGAGGTTGTGGTGTTCAATCCGCTCAGTATGGAAAGCTACGAGCAGATCGCGGCGCTTATGCTGGACGAAATGAAAGAGCCTCTGGCGGAAAAGGGCATATCGCTGAAGTACAGCAAAAAGGCTCTCACGGCGATCGCGGAGAAGTCCCACGGCAAGAAGTTCGGAGCGCGTGACATACGCAAGGTTATCCGCACGGACATTGAGGATAAGATCGCGTCGCTTATAATAAACAGCGCGGAAAATCCCTTTGCGGTGATAAAGATCGGCGAGAAAAAGGGCGAGATCGAAGTGGAAGCAGTCTAAAAACTTATTCGGGGCACGTTTCGACGTGTCCCGAAAATTTTTCCGAAAAAATTTGCAAAAACACTTGACATTTTCTGCGCCGTATGCTATAATGTTTTTTGTCATTGAGTGATCACGCGGGTGTAGTTCAATGGTAGAACTCCAGCCTTCCAAGCTGGTCGCGTGGGTTCGATTCCCATCACCCGCTCCATTGATTCGGTAACGCTGCTTTTGTAACGTTGCCGAATATTTAAGTTAATCATTAAAGATTTTATGTTTCTCCGACGTTTTGTGCTTTTGCGTCAGCAAAATTCCGAGCTTTAGCGAGGAAAGCAAAACTCGGATTTGAAAATCGAAGATTTTCAAATTTGCGCCTTTAACTCAGCTGGATAGAGTAACTGCCTTCTAAGCAGTAAGCCACTGGTTCGAGTCCAGTAAGGCGCGCCAGCGGTGAACGCACCGCAGCGAGAAATGTTCCGCACAATAAAGCGGGACATTTATTCGCACAATAAGTTAATGTTTTTGGCGGCAATATGTCAATCATATGGTGGGTGTAGCTCAGCTGGTTAGAGCGTCGGAT
>CAMWVO010000260.1 GCA_947177695.1 uncultured Clostridia bacterium | reverse complement strand
ATTCGGCGTTTGATTCATTTTCGGGCGCGCCCGATTGGAAGCAGCTTAAAGCGGACAACGGCTACCGTTGGTTCATAGACTACTACCTTGACGAAATGCGCAAGGCGGAGGAAAGCGGCGGAACACGGCTTCTTGACGTGCTGGATATACATTATTACACCGAGGCAAAGGGCGTTTGCGGCGAGCGTTCCTGCGAACATTACGACAATGACGGCTGTGTAAAAGCCCGTCTGGACAGCGTGAAGTCTCTTTATGACGAGACCTATCGTGAGGACAGCTGGATAACCGACACGGGTGCGGAATTTTTCCCGCTTCTGCCTAATATTCAGCAGTCAATTGACAGATATTATCCCGATACAAAGCTTGCATTTACCGAGTATAATTTCGGCGGCGGAGACCATATTTCCGGCGCTGTCGCACAGGCGGATATGCTTGGCATTTTTGCGGAGTACGGCGTGTATTTTGCGACTATATGGTCATTTGACAGAAACGAGTATCAGCTTGCCGCAATAAATATGTTTACAAACTGCGACGGCAGCGGAAACGGTTTTGGAGATACCCTTGTCAGGAGCGAATATGAAAACGGGAATATTTCCGTATATTCTTCTGTTGACAGCGAAGATGACGGAAAGGTAAAAATTATTGTCACAAACCGTTCCCTGCACGATGAAACGCCTGTGGAAATAATTCTTGCAGATGAGACCGGGTATAAAAACGCAGAAGTCTATTCGCTTTACGGCGACAGTTCCGAAATAAAAGCAATGCCTGCGGTAGAAGAAATTACGGAAAATACTTTTTCATACAGCCTGCCGCCTCTTTCCGTTACTGAATTTATAATAAATAAATCTGCTGCAAAAAGCGGCGGGAAAATTAATATAGCTGTTCCCGCAGTTTCCGCAGCTGTTGTGATTGCAGCGGCTGCAGTCATAGCTTTATTGAAAAAAAGAAGCAAATAAAATTTACTTTGCAGGAATTGACATTCTGAATATTTTTTTGGTGTCTGTAATTGCAAAATATTATTATACCAAGAATGCCGATAATACGTTGTAAAAAACAAGGCATACAACTTCAACAAAATCAAAGTTGTATGCCTTGTGAGTGGAAAGTACGAAGCAAAGCGTATTGATAATTTTTAACATAAATCCAACTTAAAGTTTTAATCCATTGAGAATTTGACTAAGTGCTGTCTTAAAATCGGGATAGCTTAGTCCATACATACTGCGGTTGGTGTGTATATTTTTTAACTGCTCTATATAGCTCATTGTAACATTTGTATTAAAGTACTTTTCACGAATAAGGAACAAGTCGGTCTCCTCATTCATGGCATTCATAGCCGCTTTCGGAGCGGCGCTGAAATCGTACCAGAGAAGGTCAAGATATCCCTTTATGCCGCCGTCCAGACCCACGGAGGACAGCTCTCCGCTTATATGATAAAGTTCCCTAAAGGACATACCGTCGGAAAGCTCATACTTGTCAAGTATAGCTTCGCGTATCTCATAGTCGCTCATGTCCCCGTACAAAGCTTCTTTTCTCAGCGTTTCAAGCTTATTGTAGTTATCGTAGTCAAAGCCGCAGGCAGCCATTACTTCTTTGTCAAAGCGTCTGAGTACAGGATAGTAAGGGTCATAATCGGAGGGTGCGGCAATATATTTTATATCGTAAGCACGGTAAAAATCCTCTCCGTAGCAATACTGATATTTTTCGTATATCGCCTTATAGATCTCTGCGTCAGACATTCCCGTGAAGTCCTCCGCTTCGGTAAGCGCGTCAAATTCCCGTGAATTTGTAAAATCAAAGCAGGATTTTAAATAGTCCAGACCAAGCTTAACACTGGGATCGAAATTAGGCAGATCTTCGCTATACTCCATTCGCTTTGAAAAGTCAGCAATCTGTATACCGTTTACGATGCCTGACGCTCTTGCCTTTTCCTGCATAACATTCTTGAAGCTTTCAGTATCGTATCTTGCCGAATTTTGAAACGGCTTTATAACTTCTAAGCCGTCCGCTTTTTTCGCGTTAAGATATGAATAAGGATTAAAAGTCGTTAATCGCTGTAATTGCATAAAAGTTACCTCCGGTATTAGTTATTCTGATAAAGCGAGAAGTATAATTTGCTTATGTCCTCAACGGTCTCAGACTTACTGCCGCTGAAAACAGTACCGACTGTTTTCACACGGTAAGTTCCGCTGTCGAGATTACTCTTACTATTGTTGATCGTAAGAGATTTTTCTTTTACGGAACCATTCCATGTGCTGTTGCTGACAGCTTCCCATTTGCTGCCGTTTTTCTTTTCAAGATACAGCGTTGCGTAAATTTGAGTAACCGTGTTGTCGCCTGTTATCACGCTTTTGCAGTATGCTGTACCGTTTACAATGGTTAATCTGCTTTCAACAGAGCCTGTATAAAGATAATATGGGGAAGCAGTATTCTCTCCATTGTATGCACCAACAGAGATCCCCATTGAAAACAATGCAGAGAACGCCGTTAAAATAGCAATTACTTTTCTTTTCATAGGCTTTTTCCTCCTTTCATTTATATAAATAAATTTCGGAGGCAAAAATAACCGATTTTTTATAAATCAAATTATTTTTCTGCTTTTTGCACAGAATTTGCTATATTAATTAGTTCGTTTTTACTAAATTTATAGTCGTTATTACATGATACAAGTATAGATAAAACATAATCTCCGTTATCCCAAATCAGTATTTTTCCGTTCTGATTATACATATCAACATAAAATCCCTCGCAATCACCTATATAAATGGGTTCTATATCATACCCCTCCGTATTTACAGATATATGATAATACTCTTTTATGTATTGATTAAAATAAATAGTACAATTTTCGTTTTCATAAGTGTATTTACGGTCAAAAATATCCTCAGAAAAATCAACAAGCTCATAATCTGACATATCTGCCGTAATTTCATACTTATCGGTAAAATCAAGCGGTGCGTCCGCATCATCAACAGCCTCCACAACAGTATGCGTGTCAAAAATATTCATAAGGAAATTGAAAAATGCTTCTCTCACGGCACTGACGCTCATAGCTGCAATAAACACCGCCAGTAACGCTGCTATAACTGCAATAATCAGCTTTTTAAATGTAATTTTAACGTTTTTATTGTCTTTGCCCATTAAAATATTCATTTTTCGTTCAAACTCAGGTGAAAACTTATGGGGTGTATAATCAATATCACTTTTGGGAATGTATTTGGATATGTTCTGCCTAAAAGCGT
The DNA here is from genome assembly GCA_947177695.1 of uncultured Clostridia bacterium. Classification (GTDB taxonomy): domain Bacteria; phylum Bacillota; class Clostridia; order Oscillospirales; family Ruminococcaceae; genus RGIG8773. The sequence continues at coordinate 746 of CAMWVO010000260.1, read as the reverse complement.
CTCTTATTATATCATCAAATTCATTGTTTGTCATACCATTGCTCCTCAATTAATTTTTCTTTTAATTTTTTTCTTGCTCGATATATTCTCATATTAACAACGTCAATATCAACTTTCATAATATTTGCAATTTCTGCATTGTCAAGTCTGTAAAATAATTTTAACGCAAGAGTATCAGAATATATTTTATCCAAAGTCATAATAATATCCCATATTCTTTGTCTGCAATATTCTGTTTCGATTTCAAGTTCTAAATCTGAGTCGTCCTCAACTTTTTCAATATCCATATCGACAATTTTGTTATTTCTGTTTAATATTGCAATAGAGGCGTTTCGTACAATAACAAGCAAGTATGCTTGTGTTTCCTCACAATTAGCAGATGGGATTTTCTCAAATCTTTTTATTACCGACATAAATGAATTATGCACGGCGTCCTCGGCAAGAAATGAATCTTTAAGAATTTTATAGGCATAGTTATACATCATATCACGATATTTGTTATATAAATCTTCAAACTTGTTTTTTTCTTCGGGAGTATCAATCATTGCAAGATATAGTCCAAGCACAGCAACCGTCCTTTCCTGTATAATAATTTTCCCAAATCATTATACAACACTATTTTTCAAAATGCAACATAATTTTTTACGTTAAAAAACAAAATCATAACATTATAATGACAATAATTGTCGCATATTTATGCTTTGTTAATAATACTTTGTTATCAATTTGTCTATATTGTTTAATGA
>CAMWVO010000259.1 GCA_947177695.1 uncultured Clostridia bacterium | reverse complement strand
GCTTTCGCATTTCTCACCCCTTTCACCGTTTTGAACGATATGCGCCTGCGGGCGCAAGAAGGGGATTTCGCCGTCTGCGGACGGCGACCAAAGGGCTCTGCCCTTTGGAAACTCGCCACCTTTGAAAAGGTGGACGAAACTTTTCCATGCGGCTTCGCCGCGCGGGGACTTTTAGTTAGTGCATTAAATCAAAATTTACAGCAAAACGGACGGCAAATGCACCGACATTCACCGTCCCAAAAAATTTATTGAAGTCCCAATGCTCTCGAAGCTATTGCAAAATACACAAAAAGCGCAAGAGCGTCCACGATAGTGGTTATGAACGGACTTGCCATGACCGCAGGGTCGAAGCCGACTTTTTTCGCAAGCATAGGCAGGGAACAGCCCACAAGCTTTGCTATGATTATAACGCAGAAAATCGTCGCCGCAACAACTCCGCCGATAACCGCGCCTTTGCGGTCGATGAACATGACCTTTCCGAAAGCGATAACGGCGATCGTAGCGGCGCACATTATGCCTACCCGAAACTCTTTCCACATGACCTTGAAAATATCGCTGAAGCTTATCTCGTTAAGCGACAGACCGCGGATTATCGTTACCGAGGACTGACCTCCCGAGTTTCCTCCCGTATCCATAAGCATAGGTATAAACACGGTCAGAGCAGGGACTATCGCCAGCGCGTCCTCAAAATGAGCAAGTATCGTTCCGGTAAATGTAGCGGACACCATAAGCAGTATGAGCCAGGGTATGCGCTGCTTGTATATCTTGAATATGCCTGTTTTCATGTACGGCTTCTCCGAGGGGAGCATAGCCGCCATCTTTTCGATATCCTCCGTGTCCTCGTCGCGGATAACGTCCATGGCGTCGTCGAACGTAACTATTCCCACGATACGGTTTTCGTTGTCTACAACCGGCATTGCGGCAAAGTCGTATTTGGACATTGTTCTCGCAACATATTCACGGTCGTCGTGAGTATTTACGGATATTACGTTGGTTTCCATAATATCCTCAATGACCGTATCGCCGTCCGCAACAAGCATATCCAGAACGGTAACGATACCCAAAAGCCTGCGGTTTTCCGTTACGTAACAGGTATAAACGGTCTCCTTGACAAGACCTATCCTGCGTATCCGGTCAAAGGCTTCCTGCACTGTGAAGTCCCGTCTGAGGTACACGAACTCGGTGGTCATTACCGAGCCTGCGCTGTCCTTGGGGTAATTCAGAAGCTGATTGATCTGCTTCCGCGTGTCGCTGTCGGTATTCCGCAGGATACGGGACACCACGTTCGCGGGCATTTCCTCGATGATGTCGACGGTATCGTCAATGTAAAGCTCGTCTAAAACGTACCGAAGCTCACGGTCCGAGAAAGCATTGATAAGCACCATCTGGGTATCGCTGTCCATGTAGGTGAACGTTTCCGCCGCAAGCTCCTTTGGGAGAATGCGGTACAGCAGTATAAGCTCCTTTTCACCGAACTCCCCGTCGTCTTTCATTTCCTCAACGAGAAACGCGATATCCGCGGGGTTCATTTCCTGAAGATCCGCTTTAAGTTTGACAAACTGCTTGCCGCTTATAAGCTCGATTGCAAGCTCTTTTTCCATAAAAAAACCTCCTATTCCAAAATTGAACAGAAGGCACAAAACAGCGCTGCCTGAAATTTCTTTCGGGCAGAAACGCCGGAAGCCGTACTGCGGCACAGCGGCACACGCAGAAGCTTTCGGCATATTATTGACAAGGCAATGAAACGGACGCCTCGGGCGCGCCGATATCAAAGCCGCAACTTCGCGGTTTTATGCCCTTACCGTTGTCGGCGTCCATACAGTTTCACTCCTTTTAAAAGTCTGATCTATGCAGTTATACGTTCTGCACATATTAACATTATACACAATTTCGGACATATTGTCAATGAAAACTTTTTTTATAATAAAGTTTGCCGGATATTTCGTCCTGTGTCAAATAAAAAATGCAGGGGACGAGATAGCCGTCCCCTGCGAAATTTGTGCAGTCATTATTCAAGATTTAGCTTTTTGGCGAAAATTCTTTCGGCGGCGAAAAAGTATCCTACCGCAAACAAAAAAGATGCTGCCAGCGTCAGGTACATTATATTTTCCGCCTTTTGAAGATCCACGAGAGTTATATATTCAATTGCAAACGCACTGAGAATATTTTCAGCGATATTGATCCCGAAAAACGCCAATACGGAAGTTCCCATTTTGCGACTGCTTGAAAGATTTCCCAACGCAAAGCAAAAGTAAATGTGAGACAAAAGGAAAAACGGAGAAAGAATAACCATTGCCGCAAGAATTGCAAACGACTGTCTGTCACTATCCATCATATTGTTTAAACCGTCTATAATAACGCGAAAGACCTCAAGCGGTTTTCCTGCAGAAAGTCCTATGCATATACACCCCACTATCACTGCCGATAAGAACCATATGTAGGAGCTTATAAGCTTTGAGAGCATTATCTGCCAAGTGTGGACGGGTAAGGTGTGTGTAAGATAACCCTCGTCTTTCATTACATTATTATAGAAGCGCATTACGGTGAACGCGATCGTAAGAATTAAGATAGCTGATATCAGTACCATAAATACGGAAGCGAACACAATCTCCATTAATTCAAGGAATCTGTTGTTGGTCATTTTTTCACTGATTTCTATTGTGACAGCCAGCATAATACTTACAAGAAGCGTTGCCGCATAAAGCGCGGAATATTTTTTCCAGTCCGCCATAAGGTCGTACTTGATGAGCTTTCCTAACATGCGAACACCTCCCTGAAAAGCGCGTCTACGGATTTTCCGTGCTGTTCCCTTATCTCGTCCACTGTGGAGTGGAGCATTAAGGAGCCGTATTTGATAAAGATAACATCGTCCAGAACGTGCTCGATATCGCTTATAAGGTGAGTTGAAATTATTACCGACGCGTTTTCGCTGTAGTTGCTGATAATGGTTTTGAGGATATAGTCCCGCGCCGCAGGGTCTACGCCGCCGATAGGCTCGTCAAGCAGATAAAGCTCGGCGTTCCTGCTCATTACAAGGATAAGCTGAACTTTTTCCCGTGTACCCTTGGACATGGTTTTCAGTCTTTCGGCAGGGTCGATATTCAGACGTTCAAGCATACCGTAAGCGGTCTCGCTGCTGAAATCGGAGTAGAAGTCCGAGAAAAAGCTTACCGCCTGCTTTACGCTCATCCAGTCGTTGAGATATGTTCTTTCGGGAAGATAGGAGACTATCTTTTTTGTCTCGATACCGACAGGCTTTCCCGAAATAAGAGCCTCTCCGCCGCTTGCGGTAAGTATGCCGCTGAGTATCTTTATCAGCGTGGTCTTGCCGCTTCCGTTGGGACCAAGCAGTCCCACTATCTTGCCGCTCTCCACGTTAAGGCTTACGTCATTGAGCGCGATTTTGCTCCCGAAGCTTTTGCTCAGGTTTTTGCATTCTATAAGCATTTGTTTAACCCCTTTCGGCAATATATTTACCCAGAAGCTCCACAGCTTCTTCAGGCGGATAGCCAAGTCTGTCCATATTTTTGAGGAACGCGTCCAGATGTTCTTTTGCAAGCTGTTTCCGCAGATTTGCGATGGTTTCGGTATCCTCGGTGATAAACCTGCCGGAGGTACGCTGGGTATAGAGCAGTCCCTCACGTTCAAGCTCGGAAAGCGCTTTCTGCATGGTATTGGGATTGACCTCCGCCTCGGCTGCAAGCTCCCTGACGGACAGCAGCTTGTCTCCCGCCTTGTAGTCGCCGACCGCAACACCCATTTTGATATGCTCGATTATCTGGATATAGATAGGCGTGGTTGAATTAAAATTCCACGGCACTAAGTCTCCCTCCTTTGTATTATCATCTTAATACAATCATACACTATTGCTTTTCATTTGTCAAGAGTTTTTTTAAATTTTTTTGCATTTTTTTGAAAAATGGTTTAGAGAGACAAATTTTGATTTAACGCATGAACTGTCGGAACGCTCAGGCGGCGCAGCCGCCGACTCAAAAAAGTTCGCCAGCCTTTCAAGGCT
>CAMWVO010000258.1 GCA_947177695.1 uncultured Clostridia bacterium | reverse complement strand
TTTTCTTATATGGAAATACTCTAAGAAAATATAGAACGTACTGTTTTTAAACAGTACGTTCTTTTTTATTTGCAATATAGTTTAAAATCACATATCATTACAATTATATCATATTATTTTGAATGCCCCAATGGCTATAGCGGAACTAATCAAATATCATTTCAAGTAATGCTGTATATGTGTATAGTTTGCCTTGAAAATGCCAGATATTAAAATTCTAATAATTTATATTATGAAATTCGGCTAAAAACGCATTTGCCGTGACTTGGGACACAGGAAAAGGTATGCAGAGAAGATAAAGAATGCCCCTGTGCGGCTTGCTTATTCCCGTGCTTACAAGCAGCATTATGCAAGGTATTTGAAAAGGAAAATATCACAATCGGAATTTCAGCAGTGAGCGGATTTCGCTCTTGGGCTTTGTCAAAGGAAGCTTGATGAAATAATTTTGCTGAAATAAATTCAGAGGGTTATCAGAATATAGCTTATCGAAAATGTGCTGCAAGCAAGAAAATGTCTCAAATCGCTAAAATATTGTTAATATTATATTGAAATATTACCGCTTTTGTGATATAATGCAAAAAGGCGAAACAAAATGTTAAAGAATAATTGATCAATAGGAGGTACGGCATGGCTATTCCAAAAATAAAAGAACAGGACATAATAGATGCACTAAAGTATATAGATGAGAACGGAGTGCCTTTCCATAATCTGAGTACAAAATATGAGCTTGTATCTGAAAACGGAAAAAAATATCCGCCTAAGTATGTGATAGCCGTGGCTGCACATATTGCAAACGGGTCGGAAATTACGACAGAAAACTTTACTGCGGTCGAAGCAAGAAGTTTTCTGGAAAGTATAGGCTTCAATATTGAAACGAAGCCAACCGACAATCCTAAACCGACTATTAATGATAAACGGGGTCAAGATTACAAAAATCCCTTTTCCTCTATGTTGATCGAATCAAAAAATTTGATTTTCCGAGGAGCGCCGGGTACCGGCAAATCGCATCTTGCCAAGGAAATTGCTGCAGACATTATCAGTAACGGTTACTCAAATAATTACACTGATCTTACAGATGAGCAGAAAAAACAGGTAGAGTTTGTACAGTTTCATCCGAGTTATGATTATTCTGATTTTGTCGAGGGACTGAGACCAAAGGTAAATGCTGACGGAACAATGGGCTTTGAACTTCAAGACGGTATCTTCAAGAAATTTGTGGCTCGCGCCAGAAAGAATTACGAGGACTCTCAGAAATCTAAAGATACCATTGAAAAAGAGATCTCTGTTCAGGAATCTATGACGGAGTTTTTTTCAAATATAGAACTCGGAGCAGATACCTTTAAAACCGTAAACGGCAATGAATTCACGATTACAAGCGTGGATGATAAGTACATCTATATTTATATTCCTGGGAACGCCTCTGCTAATAAACTTATCCTGAACCTTGATGAAATACGGCGAATGCTTGAATCCGGAGAAAAGTTTGACAAGATAAAGGACATTACGACATTCTTTGGCAAGACCTTTGCTTCACAGGCTTATTCATATGACTTTATCATCTATAAGGAAATATTGAAGCGAAAAAAGAAGATGTCTAAATCAACCGCTAAGGCTGCCGAACTAAAAAAATACATTTTCATAATTGATGAGATCAACCGCGGAGAAATTTCAAAAATATTCGGTGAGTTGTTCTTTGCCATCGATCCTGGATACAGAGGCAGAGTCGGTGAAATATCTACACAGTATGCAAATCTGCATTCCGATCCGGATGAGAAATTCTTTATTCCGGAAAATGTATATATCATCGGTACAATGAATGACATTGACCGCTCTGTGGACAGCTTTGACTTTGCAATGCGCAGGCGTTTTCGTTTCGTTGAACTGAAGGCAGATGAGCGTTTGGAAATGCTGTCAGAGCTTAATGATGAGGAACTGAAAGCGGAAGCTATCAATCGAATGACTGCTCTTAATAATGAAATTGTCAAGGTTGAAGATCTGAACGAAAACTATCAGATCGGCGCGTCCTATTTCCTGAAACTTAAAACGCTTGATTTTGACAAGCTGTGGACGGATTATCTGAAACCGCTTTTGCAGGAATATATTCGGGGTATGTACGATGAAGAGGGTCTGATGAATAGATTTGCGAAAGCATACGGTTATAGGGAGATATCGGAAGGTGATGTGAATGAGGCTGCTCAAAATCAAGGATAATTCACAATTGAAGAAAGATAATTTTTCCGATATTGAAATCCTTACGGACAAAATTGCCGATAAGACCCTTGAACAGCTGGAACGTGAAGGCGTATTTGTTTTCCCGGAGATTGTTAAGGATGCTGAGGATATAACGCAAGACCAGATGATTCTACAGGGAGTAAACGACACCTACCGTTCCGGTAATGTTATGGGTTTTCTTGGCTGCGGCGATGAACGGCTTATTATTGAATCCCGGTTCTGCGGAGAAAATGAGGATTATTTTTTTCAGTATCTTCTTGACAGAGTGTTGGATTTCCCAAACATTGTGGACTTAAAGTCTGATGCCAATCAGGATAACAGGCTGTTTAACTTTCTGCTGTTTCTGTTTCCGTATTACCTTAAAAACGCTATGCGGAAAGGTCTTTTCAAAAAATATATCCACCATAGATATAATGATGGAAATGTAAAAGGGGCTATTGATATCGCAAGGCATATTAAAGAGAACACTCCTTTTACCGGAAATGTTGCTTACAGTCAGAGAGAATTTTCGTATGATAACAGCTTGATGGAATTGGTGCGTCATACCATAGAGTTTATTAAAGGAAAACCTTATGGGAAAAATCTGCTTATCAAAGTAAAGGATGAGGTAAAACTCGTTATAAACGCAACGCCGAGCTACGAGGCATACGACAGGAAAAAAATTATTGATGAAAACAAAAAGAATGCAGTACGTCATGCATATTTCAGGGAATATCTTGCACTTCAACGGTTGTGTATTTTGATTCTTCGGCATCAGAAGCATCAGATCGGTTTTGGCTCGCGGCAGATATATGGCATTCTGTTTGATGGGGCGTGGCTGTGGGAAGAATATGTCTGCTCTCTCATTGGTGATGCATTCTACCACCCGATGAATAAGGGCGGCAAAGGTGCACAACGACTGTTTGACGGGAATATTGGTTTGATTTATCCTGATTTCATTAGCCGGAACAATGAAACGAGAATAATCGCCGACGCCAAGTACAAGCCTATTGACAATATCGGAAACCGTGACTATCTGCAGGTGCTTGCATATATGTTCCGATTTGATGCCAAGACAGGCTATTATCTTTATCCCGAATCAGGAGATGCAGACGATTTGAACCTGCGGTTGAATCGTGGCTCCACCTACGAGGAAAATGTCACACCGAGAGACGACATCAGCATCATCAAGCACGGCTTGAAAATCCCTGCAGATGTTTCTGACTATGACGAATTTGTAGTAAAAATGAAGGTTTGTGAGCAGAAATTCAAGCAGGTGTTTGCTGCCTGTGCACCACAGGCGTTTTAGAGAGGAGAAACTTAATGCGTGACTTGAACAAATTTAAAGGTTGCCTGATCGGCGGAGCGGTTGGGGACGCACTTGGATATGCGGTAGAGTTTCTGCCGGCATCTGAAATATTCAAGAAATACGGCGAGAATGGGATCACCGAATATGAACTTCATAACGGGGTTGCAGAAATATCTGATGATACTCAGATGACGCTTTTCACCGCAACGGGACTTCTTGTTGGAACTACCAGAGGCATGACACGCGGTATTATGGGAGGCTACGCCGGGTCAATCATAACGGCAGCAGCGGCTCCACAGGTACAGTTGCCGGAAATATTCTTGTTATGTGACAAACAAAATACAAAAAAACTGTCCCAAGTTACTAATAAATGATAATTCGGGATCGTCAGAGTCAGAGAAATTTTTCAGATAATTTGCCTTGATTTTTAGTCTGTCAAATGACTTAAAAACGTGGTGCGCCTGACAGGAGTCGAACCTGCGACCTTCAGAGTCGGAG
>CAMWVO010000257.1 GCA_947177695.1 uncultured Clostridia bacterium | reverse complement strand
ATATTAACAAAAATTATGATAGGAGCTGATCTTATGAGTACAAGAGAACTTGCATACAGTATTGTTGACAGACTTACAGACGAGCAGCTCGAGGGATTTATTCTTATGTTTAAAGATACCCTTTCTGATGAGGACGTCCCAAATGCGGAGACCCGTGCTGTTCTTGACGACGTTATGAACGGACGCAATATGAGCAGAACTTTCACAAGCGTTAAAGAGCTTATGGAGGACTTAAATGCTGAAGATTAATTACCATACATCTTTTAAAAGAGACTACAAAAAGCTTGCCAAAAGAGGATATGATCTGTCTTTGCTTGAAAAGACAATTGATATCCTTGCCAATGAGGGACAGCTTCCTCCCGAATATCAGGCTCACAATTTGTCGGGTAACTACAGCGGCTTTATGGAGTGTCATATCCGTCCCGATTGGCTGTTGATCTACAAAATAGAAAATGACATTTTAACTCTGTCAGTTTCAAGAACAGGTACCCACAGCGACTTGTTTTAACAAATAAATATTGCAAAAGCAGATCGGCGCCCCGACCTGCTTTTTTATTTGTCGAAAAAGCGGAGCGAAACAAAAATCTATCCTTTGTTTTCTATTTTCTATCCTCTAACTGTCATACAAGCCCCCATAAGAGAATATAAATATTTTAGCAGTTGAAGCTTGGCAGGGTCAAACGCGGTTTCCTGCCTGCTGCTTCTTAATTCTGATTATCTACAGTAGGAGGAATACGCATGGACTTTAAAGTAAACAGGGAAGAAATCACATCGGCTGAGGTAATATTTGACGATACACAGGAGCAGTCGGTGGAGCTTGACTATGTGCTGCCTGACTATTATCCCGAAATATTCCGCATTCTCAAATGTGTGACAACACCGGGGATAATGTCCTACAGCGTCAACGGAGACAGGCTGACTTATGAAATGTACGTATGCATTCGTATCCTTTATTGCAGCGAAAACAGCAACGCCGTACAGTCTGTCACCCAGAAGCTTACCTACACCAAAAGCGTTGATCTTGGCAGAACCTGCTCCGACCCGCGGGTATGCATAACTCCAAAGATCGACTATATGAACTGTCGCGCGGTAAATCAGCGCAGACTGGATATCCGCGGGGCGGTCTCAATTAAGATCAAAGTTTCTGACCTTGACAAAAAGGAGATCATCTGCGACGCATTCGGCGGGAACATTCAGCTTAAAAAGCTTCCCGTTACATATCCCGCAAACAAGCTCTATACTACAAAGCGGGTCACAGTCTCCGAGGAGTTCGATCTGGGACTTTCCAAGCCGCCAATTGTTAACGTGCTTCGCAGCGACGCCGCCGTTACGTCGGGCGATAAAAAGGTTATCGCAAACAAGCTTATCGCAAAAGGCGAGGTCTGCATAAATATGCTCTACAGCTGCGTAAAGGACGGTGAGGACAGCGTTGAAGCCATGCAGTTCACCCTGCCTTTCTCACAGATAGTCGATCTTGACGGTATTGACGAACGCTATAACTGTACGGTGCAGGCGGAGGTCATTTCCTGCGAGATAGAGCCGCGCTCCGACGGGGACGGCAACTCCAAGATCGCGGAGTGTACGCTTGGGATACTGATAACCTGTTCGGCGTACCGCACCGCAAACGTTGATCTTGCCGTTGACGAATACTCCACCGCCTATAAGACCGACAGTGAAAAAGCCGACGTGAGGATAGAACTTCCGTCCCAGCCCGTAAATACGTCCATAGTTGTAAAGGGCGCGCTTGATTACAGCGACGGCGGTATCGACTGCATTTACGACGTGTGGTGTTCGGTAAGCGGAGTGACCGCCCGTCCCGACGCGGAAAACGGTCAGATCGTCATAAACGGAAACGCGTCCTATACGGTAATGGCAAGAAACAGCGACGGAATACCCATTGTGCTTGAAAAGGAAGAACCTTTTACAGCCAACATACCCGCCGAGGGTATCACCGAGATGTCCGTTGCCGATGTAAAACTTTCGCCGGTTTCATGCTCCTATAACCTTGCCTCTGACAGCAGCGTTGAAGCAAAAGTCGAGATAAGGATAGTCGGAGAGATCGAAAACAGCATGAACATAAAGGGCATTACGGAAATTACGGTGGACGAAAACGAGCCCGTAAACCGCAACTGCAATTATGCTTTGAAGCTTTACTTTACCGACGAAAACGAGGATCTCTGGGAGATCGCCAAAAAATACGGCACGTCCGTTGCGGCGATCATGGAGGAGAACGACATCGAGGACGACATGGTTTCGGGCAAGGGCATGATACTTATTCCTATCGTTTAAAAAAAGCCAATGGAGGTATACTTAAATGAGTACTAACGATATTTACTGCGATATAGCCAAACGTACCGACGGCGATATTTACATCGGCGTTGTAGGTCCCGTAAGAACGGGTAAATCCACATTCATCAAGAAGTTCATGGAAAGCCTTGTTATCCCCAACATTGCCAGCGAGTACCGCCGCGAGCGTGCTGTTGACGAGCTTCCTCAGTCTGCGGCGGGAAAGACCATTATGACCACCGAACCGAAATTCATTCCCGAAGAAGCCGTAGAGGTAACCATAGGGGACAAGGCACGGTTCAACGCTCGCATGATAGACTGCGTGGGCTATATTGTCCCAAGCGCGATAGGCTATATCGAGAACGAAGCTCCACGCATGGTCATCACGCCATGGTTCGAGGACGAAGTTCCATTTGCAATGGCAGCCGAGGTTGGTACGCGCAAGGTCATTCAGGATCACTCTACTATCGGACTTGTGATAACCACCGACGGAAGCATTTCCGACATTCCCCGCGAAGAGTACGAGGAAGCCGAGCAGCGGGTAATAAACGAGCTTAACTCGATAAACAAGCCTTTTGTGGTACTGCTCAACTGCGTTTATCCAAACTCAAAGGAATCGGCTCAGCTTGCCGCAGAGCTTTCCGAGAAGTACGGAACGCCCGTTATCCCCGTAAACTGCGTCGATCTGGAGGAGGACGACATAAACTACATCTTAAAGCAGGTGCTTTACGCGTTCCCGATAAAGGAAATAAACATCTGTATGCCCAAATGGATAACAGGTCTTGCAAAGGGACACTGGCTCAAAAACAATGTTTTTGACACTATCCGTTCCGCGGCGGAAAATGTAAGATTTGTGCGGGATATAAACAGCGTTGCCGAAAGCATTGCCGATAACGAAAACATAAGCCGCGCCGCAGTCTCCGAGATAGATTTGGGCAAGGGCAGTGCGGAGATCTATGCCGAGCTGAAAAGCAATCTTTTCTTTAAGGTGCTTGGAGAGGAAACAGGCATAGAAATAAGCGGGGAAAGCGATCTTATGCCGCTGCTGAAAGACCTTACCGCAGTAAAGGCGAAGTACGAGAAGATCGAGAACGCGCTGTCCGAGGTGGACGCGACCGGTTATGGAATAGTTATGCCAACGATCGACGAGCTATCCCTCGAAGAGCCTGAGATCGTCAAGCAGGGCGGTAAATACGGTGTGCGGCTGAAAGCCTCCGCGCCGTCGATACATATGATGAAAGCGGACATTGTTACCGAGGTAAGCCCGATAGTCGGCTCGGAAAAGCAGTCCGAGGAGCTTGTCATGTATCTGCTCAAGGAATTTGAGGAAAGTCCGCAGAAGATATGGGAGTCCAACATTTTCGGCAAGTCGCTCCACGAGCTTGTGAACGAGGGTCTGCACAACAAGCTCTACCGTATGCCTGTTGACGCCCGCATGAAGCTTCAGGAAACTCTTGAACGCATTATAAACGAGGGATGCGGGGGACTTATCTGCTTTATACTTTAGTCTTATCTTTTTTCGGCAGTTTGTTCTTCGTAAAGCATATCCATTCTTTCCAAAATTTTACCTTTCCGCTCGTCCGACAACGAGCGGAATTTGTTTATCAGGTCGGTCTCAACGTCAGGCAGCTCGGAGCGGTTCAGACCCTTTTTATTGTTTGTACGACCCGCGATGTAGTCCAGCGACACACGGTAGAAGTCTGCAAGCTTTATCGCGCAGTGAAACGGTATCTCACGC
>CAMWVO010000256.1 GCA_947177695.1 uncultured Clostridia bacterium | reverse complement strand
CGGTAAATGTCCTCCACCTCTACAAGAGCAGCTGCCTTTTCGATAGCGGCGGCGATCTCGTCGGTCATCTTGCCCTGCTCGGTAATGGACGCGGCGACCTCCTCCTTGCGCTTTTCAAGGTTGCGCAGATAGGTCAGCCTGTCGAAAATTTCGCGGAGTATCTGGTCGTCCAGCGAGCCTGTAAGCTCCTTGCGGTAACGTGCGATAAACGGTATTGTCTTGCCGTCGTCGATAAGCGTAACGGTGTTGTCGATCTGCTCCTGCCTGAGCTTGAACTCTTTGGCAAGTGTCTCGTTAATGTTCAAAAAAATCTCCCTTTCGGTGTAACAGTGATAGAGCGGAAGCGTAAACTTCCACTTTATCAGTATAACATATTTTTCCGTTTATGGCAAGTATTTTTTGACAGTCTGCACGCGGTATCCGCATATGCTAAACAGAACCGTTTTTATCGTCGTCCCTGCTGTACTCCAGAATGTCCCCCGGCTGACAATCCAGAACGTCGCATATTGCTTCAAGTGTAGAGAACCGTATCGCCTTTACCTTTCCCGTTTTCAGATTGGAAAGGTTTACGTTGCTTATGCCCACCTTTTCGGCAAGCTCGTTCAGGGACATCTTCCTGTCCGCCATAACGCGGTCAAGCCTTAATATGATAGCCATATTATGCCTCCTTACAAAGTTTCGTCCGATTCCTGCTGAAGCTTGCAGCCATAGTCGAAAATGTAGCTTAAAAGTACAAGTACGCTGACAAATATCATACTTGTTCCGTCAATAACAAGCTTTGGTTCAATACCTGTAAATATGGGATACAAAAGCTGTTCCGCAGCTGAAATAAGAAACATAATAATGAGCGCAACAGCTATCTTTCTTATTCCCTTTGGAACTTGCGGTATAAACGGCGTACTGCTTTTATCTATGTCCGCAAAAATATTTTTGCATATTATAGTCACGATCAGCCATGCCGCAGAGGATATCAGGGCAAGAATACTCTCTCCGAGTTTGGTTGCCGCTTCGGGGTCCGGCACTCCGATATAGCTCACCAAGTTAACAATGCTGCTGACGAAAAACACTGCGGTACAGACGATCATTACAGCCATAAAAAATTTTATGATCTTGAGCAGACTTTTTATCTGTACCTTGATATTTTTCAGTTCTTCGGGCATATTCTCAACGCCGAGCTGTTCCTCGGCAGTTTTAATGATTTCGTTTAACTGCTGCTTCATTGGCTTTTTCATAGTAAATTCCTCCCTGCATTAAAGCGTTTCGTCCGATTCCTGCTGCAGTTCGCAGCCCCTTGCAAATATGTAGGATATACCCCATATCACGCAGCCGAACATAAAAAACATAAACCCGAAAACAGTTGCCGCCGAAATATCTATTCCTACAATCCTGGGGATCGCAGCAAAATACTGGAGCGCGTCCATAATAAATCCCGACAGCCAATATGTCCAGCCGCCGATTATCAGAGTATAGGATATCGCTTTCAGTCTGCGTGGGACTTCCGGCAGGAACGGCGTTTCGGATTTGCGGAGCTGTCCGAAAATAAGCCGCACATAGTTGAACATCAGCAGCATTGTAACAGTTCGGACAAGTTCGGGGATAGTTTCCCAGATGTTGCCCGTCCACATGGTGTCTATACCCGTCACTCCAAGCAGGTAAATGACCCCGAATAGTATTTCTAAAGCCAGAAAAATTACCGACGCGGCGTGTATCTTGCCGCACACCTTTTTAAAGCTTTGTGATTTTTCATTCATAATTAATTCCTCCGAATACAAATTATGTAAGCTTACTGTAATTACACTATAGCACATCAATTTATGTTTGTCAATATATATTTAATGATAAACATTAAATATTATATGTTTTTCACAAAACAGCTTCCGATAATTATGCATAATATATACAAACGGACGGGATATTAGTCCCGTCCGCCGCAAAAAAGAACCTGAAATATTGCTCCGCATAAAAATTTCCGCAGTGAAAATTTGCAAAAGCACTTGCATATTTTATCAAAATCTGTTATAACTAATATAGTGAAAAAAATCTTACGAAGGGAATGACTGTTATGGAAAGCTACAAAAGACGGGATAAAATAAATTATTACCTCGACATTGCAGAGACCGTTCTGGAGCGGGGTACCTGTATCCGCCGCAACTTCGGTGCGATAATCGTCAGCAACGACCGTATCGTTTCCACGGGATACGTTGGCGCTCCCCGCGGAAGAGCAAACTGCGTGGACTTAGGCTACTGCACCAGAGAAAAGCTGAATGTCCCCAAGGGTCAGCGTTACGAGCTTTGCAGAAGCGTTCACGCCGAAGCAAACGCCATTATAGCTGCCGACAGAAGCGATATGCTGGGAGCTACCCTTTACCTCGCTTGTCACGACGCGAAAACCGGAGAGCTTTACGGAGAAGTCGAGCCATGCTCAATGTGCAAGCGAATGATCATCAACGCGGGAATTTCCACGGTAATAATCCGCAACACAAAGGATACATACACGACCATAAACGTTGAAAGCTGGATCGACAGAGACGATTCCATCGAAGGCGCAAAGGGGTACTGAGCCGACGGTCGGGCAGAATATTTCGGCGCGCTTGACGAAAGACCATGTACATAAACCAATAAATAAAACGGCAATTTCGAGATAAGCCTTGAAATTGCCGTTTTTATTTTATCAGTCCGCACCGATAGGAGACAGAGACGCCGCCTCTGTAGTAAGCGCCGTGTTTTTCTTGTCATAGGATTTGTAAAAGCAGTTCAGGATACGCTCGGTGACAAGCTCCGCGCTTTCCGTCTGCGGCTCGGTGACTATCACCATGCACTGCACGCTGCTGAACCGGAACGTTATCACAGACGGGCTTACGGTAACGTCTATCGCGCTTTGCAGATACTCCATAGCCTCGTCCCTGTCCGCAATGGCAAGCTCCTTGCCGAGAGCGGGAGTTACCGTTATCAGAACAAGCTGTATCTCCTGCTTGTTCTTTTCGTAAATACCCTTTACAAGCTCGAATATTCTTTCAAATTCGGGAGAGTCCATTCCGTAGACCGAGCCCTCCGAGCCGCTGTTTTCGATCATCTTTATAAGCTGCTCCAAATCGAGACCGTAAAGGTTCTCACTTCTTTCCTTTATTGGTTTCCGGTACAGGTAACAGCTGTCCCGTTTAAGCTGCTTGGTGTAGAACAGAGCCTTGTCCGCCGCGATAAGAAGCGTTGTGAAGCTTCGTCCCACGTCGGACGAAAGCGCACCGCCGACGCAGATATGATTGTCCTGATATTCGGACACAGCCCGCAGCTTGCCGCCGATCTCGGAGCAAATCTCCGACATAAGCTTTTCAAGCGCGCCGCTTTCGGAAATCCCATTGGCAAAGCAGAGGAAACCGCTGCCGTTGTAACGCACAACGATAAGCTCCTCCCGTGCAGAAAGCGAATCCGAAGCCGCTTTGATAAATCTGTCTCCCGCCACTATGCCGTAATTTTCGTTTACTCCGAGCAGGTTCGTGATATCAACGATAAACAGTCCGCCGTCGCCCTCTGCAAGCTTTTCGGATATAAGCTTTTCTCCCGCGCTCATGCTGAGGACTCCCGTAAGGTAATCGTGTTCGTTGTCGTAAGCCTTTCCCTTGAAGCCGATAACGCTCTGAAGCAGTTCTGCGCTTCGCTCCGCCATGCCCTTGCTGTCGCTGACGGGGTTATCATCGGGGGTGATGTCGTCAAGTTTTCCAGCCTCTATCATCTTAACGAATATCTCCGCAAGCTTCGGGTCGAACTGTGTGCCGCTGCACTTTTTTATCTCGGAAATTACCTTTTCGTTTGTCAGGCGCTTGCGGTAGACGCGGTTGCTGGTCATAGCGTCGTAAGCGTCGGCAATGCCAATGATACGCGCCATTTCAGGTATCTCCTCCCCTTTAAGTCCGTTGGGGTATCCGCGTCCGTCATATCGTTCGTGGTGGAATTTTGCGCCCTCGTCCAGTCCGTCTATCATATTGTTGCCGCTGAGGATATTGCCGCCGATCTCGGCGTGCTTGCGC
>CAMWVO010000255.1 GCA_947177695.1 uncultured Clostridia bacterium | reverse complement strand
GCGCTTACGGGTCCTATCGCGGACGAGAATTACGCCGACTGGTACACGGGAAGATCAAGCTATGCGGTAAGCATTAAGCAGGGTTTGGAAAAGGAGTTCGGCGCGGAGAACGTGCTGTTCGACAACGGTTACGATATTGTGGCTGTAAAGTCCTGCGGGAACGGCAAGTATCTTACCGTAGGCGAGGACGGCTCGGTGACAGCCTCCGCGGAGGAACTAAACGACAGCTGTCTGTTTGAGCTTCACGACTGGGACTTCGGCTCGATGAACTTCAAGTCCAAGTTTAACGGAAAATACCTTACCGAGAGCGGCGGGGTCTACAAGGCGGTAAGCGATACGCCCTATGCATGGTTTATCCGCGAGTGGTTCAAGCCCACGGTTTATGAGGACAAGTACTGCTTCAAAAGCTGGCATGGCAAGGCTCAGGATATTTTCGTAAACGACAAGGGGGAGCTTGCAATGCGAACCGCTTCGGGAATAACTCCCGACAAGCAGTTTGAGATAACGGTGGTTTCAAGCGGCGCCAAAAGGGCGGCGGAGCTTGCCGCAAAAGCCGACATTGCAATCGTCTGTGCGGGAAATCACCCCATGCAGGTTGCGCGCGAGTGCTACGACAGACCCGACATTGTTCTGCCCAAGCACCAGAGCGGACTGGTCAGAGCGGCGTATGAAGCCAATCCACAAACTATACTTATGATAACCGCGGGATACCCCTATGCGGTCAAGTGGGAAAAGGAAAAACTTCCCGCTATCGTGTACTCCTCTCACGCGGGTCCCGAGTTGGGAACTGCCGTATCGGCGGTACTGAGCGGAGACTTCAACCCTGCGGCGCGGTGTCCGCTGACATGGTACGAATCCGTCCACGAGCTGCCCGATATAAAGGATTACGACATCATCGGCAACAATATGACCTATATGTACTACAAGGGCAAGCCGCTGTTCCCGTTCGGACACGGACTTTCCTACTCTAAATTTGAGTACGGGGACTTCAAAGCTGTTCAGAACGGCGAGGCGGTAAAGGTGTCGCTGACGGTGAAAAACCTCTCGGAGCGTGACGGCGACGAGGTGGTGCAGATATATTTCAAGCTGAACAAGCCCCGTGTAAAGCGTCCGCGGAAACAGCTCTGCGGCTTTAAGCGGGTGCGTATCGGAGCGGGGGAAACGCTTTCCGCCGAGATAGAAGTTCCTTTCTCCGCGCTGGAATTTTATGATGTAACGCGGGAAAAGCTGTGCGTGGAAAGCGGTATCTACACATTTTCGGCGGGCGCGTCCTCGGAGGATATCCGCTGTACCGCGGAGCTGGACGTTTCCGCTGAGACTATCCCTCCCCGTGACATGACCTTTGTCAAGGCTAAAAACCACGACGGCGGCTACAATGTTTCCCTCGGCTTCAGCTATGACAGAAACGACCATTTCGTTCTGGCGGGAGACTGGGGCGGCGGAATACTTTTCAACGGCGCGGAAATGAAAAACTATACGGTTGCGGAAGTTCTCTGCTCCGCGGTAAGCAGCGGGGGAAATCTGGAAATAAACGCGGACGAAAAGCTTATCGGAAAGACCGACGTTAAACCCTCGCCCTGTCCCGACGGCTTTGCGGTATACAGGATACCCCTTGAACCCGTAAGCGGCGTAATGAACCTGCGGATAGCCCTCAACGGTCAGCTTGGGGTTTACAGTCTGAAATTTATGCAATAAAATGAAAATCGCTTTTTCTATTGCTTTTGACATGGGTCTGCTGTATAATATAAGGTACGATATTGTATGATACGGAGGTTTTTTAAAAATCCCGATATGGTTGTAAATAAACGGTTATTGAAAAAATCAGCCGCATTTTTGTGCGCGTGCTGCATATGTACAGCTGCTGCAGTCCTGCCGTTTTCGGACGCGGTAAGCGTCTCGGCTGTGTTCGGATCAAGCTTTCTGGACACGGACAGCATTTCCGTTGAGATAGACGTTTCGGCGGGACATAAGCCGATAAGTCCCTACATATACGGAATAAACTCCGAGACAAGCCTTTCGGGGCTTACGGTGAACGCCATAAAGCAGTCCGACCCCAGGCTGTCCTCCTATAACTGGGAGACGAATTTTTCCAACAGCGCGGAGGGTGAAAACAGCAGCAACGACAACGCTCTTGTAAAGTCATACCCTGCCGACAGGCAGCGCGACCCTGCTCTACATACGGACAACCTTGTCTCAAAGGCGAAGCGGTACGGTATCCCGTCAAGGTACGTTACGCTCCAGATGATGGGAACGGTCGCTGCCGATTCCGCGGGAGTTGTGTACCCATCCGACGGCGCGGCACGCTGGAAACAGGTCATTTTCAGAAAGCACGACAGCTTTTCCTCCGAGCCGGATATTACCGACGGCATGGTCTATATGGACGAATACGTAAGCTTTCTTGCAAACAAGTACGGCTACGCGATGGACGGCGGCATAAACGGCTACTTCCTTGACAACGAGCCGGAAAACTGGTCGGAGCTTTATCCCGCGGCTGCCGCACGGAAAATAACCTCCGACGAGCTTGTCGAACGCTCCGCGGAGCTTGCGGAAGCGGTCAAGCTCATAGACCCCACCGCTCTGGTGTACGGTCCGTCCATAAGCGGTATCGAGGCGTTCATAAATCTGAAAAATCCCGATGACTGGGACAAGCATTCTCAGGAGTACAGCTGGTTCATAGACTACTACCTCAGGGGAATGAAGAAAGCCTCCGAAGCGGCGGGAACAAGGCTTCTGGACTCTCTGGATATCCACTACCACACCGAAGCCACAAACGGTCTGCTTGAGCCCGTTATAAACGGTACGGACAATTTTTCCAACAACACCAGACTTCAGGCTCCCCGTATCCTCTGGGACAGCACCTATACCGAAAACAGCGCAATAGCGATCATGCACAATCAGCACATACCCCTTATACCTACCCTTGAAGCTTCGATAAATATGTACTACCCGGGAACGAAGCTTTCCTTTTCCGAGTACAACTTCGGCGGCGGAGGTCATATAAGCGGCGGCATTGCTGTTGCGGACGCTCTGGGCATCTTCGGCGAGTACGGCGTGCATATGGCTTGTCTTAAACCAAATTCGGAGGATACCTCCTACCAGAAGTCGGGAATAAACATCTACACCAACTACGACGGAAACGGCGGCAGCTTCGGAAATACGTCGGTAAGATCCGACAACGGCGGTGACATAATGAGTTCGGTGTACGCCGCGATAAACGGAAAAAATGAAACTTCGCTGAAAGTACTGCTCATCAACAAGAACCAGAACAGGGTCAAGACCGCAGATGTGACTATAAAGTCTGATGCTTCGTTTGAAAGCGCTGAGGTCTACAGCTTCGGCAAGGACGGTCCTGATATAGTTCTTTCCGACAAGGAGATCACCGTCAAGGACAACAGCTTCAGCTTCGATATGGAGCCGCTGACAGTCTATATGCTGGTTTTCAGCGGAACGGAGGAAATAATTTCCGCCGACGACCCGGAGGAAACTACGACCGTTTCGGAAATCTCCCGACCGCAGGATACGGAGAGCACGGGAGAGACTTCAACATCGGCGAGCATAACGGAAACGACAGTGTCCGAGCCCGAACACGTATCGGCGGAGACTTTTTCAACGGCGGGTACGTCCGCGTCCGAAGAGAAAGAAAGCGAAACGTCCGCTCCCGAGATCGCGGAAAGCGCTGTGTCTGAGCCTGCGGAACAGACGGAGGATGCGGACGGCGGCTCTGAGGAGCAAACGGACGGCTCGTCCGCGGACGAAAGCGATCCGTCGGGAGAAAGGGAAGGGAAAAGCGTCCCGAAAGCGGTAAAGGCGGCAGTCGTTGTCCTTACCGCGGCGGTGGTTCTGGTCATGGCGTATATTATTGTTCAGGACAGGCTGCTTGCGCGGAAAAACAAAAAGTAAAAATGCATAAAATTACAAAAAAATATTGTATTTTATCAACAAAAATCTCTATAGTCTGTTTACAAATCACTTAAAAAATATTAAAATAAATATAAAAATAACGTTATAATCTACCAATCATGCCATT
>CAMWVO010000254.1 GCA_947177695.1 uncultured Clostridia bacterium | reverse complement strand
CTGCATAGTTGCGGCAAGCGACGTTACGCTTGCACGCGCGGAGTCGAAAAACCGCATTGCCGAGCGCACCGCAAATGCGGACGCGGGGCTTTACGATGAGGTTAACGAGATAAATTACGCTTCCCGAACTTCAAGGCTTACATATTTTCGCCGCGATCCCGACCGCGCCGCCGACGCGAAGCCCGCTTCCATCGACGATGTAATAAACGTCTGGGGCAGAAAATACATTGCTGAGAAAGACTTTAATGCGTTCGTGGAGTTTATAAACGCTCCCGCCGACAATCCTGACTTTACGGATTCGTACTGCGTTGTTGACGTTCTGGACGTGGAAGGCGACGGGGAGTATCACAGCCTCGGAATGGTTCTGGTGCGTCTGACAGGCGACATATGTATGCTGTTCATTCGCGACAGAGCGCGTGTGGACGATTCTGTGACGCTCAGTCAGGTTGCAGAAACCTACCGCCTTTACAGTCTTGTGGCGGAACTTACGCACACCACGGTAATAGAGATAGATCACATTGAGAAAAAGACCACCTGCTCGCCGTCAATCAGCGAATACTATACAGGCGATCTCAACTACGGCGATGTTTCAAACGAGGCGACCTCCAAGCAGGGACCCATTGTTCACCCTGACGATCTGGAAATGTACGCTCAATATATGAATGATATTTACACCTCGGATAAGCCGCTGTCGGTGACTGTCCGTATGAAAATGGCGGACGGCTCGTTCAAGTGGAACAAGCTTACGATATCCATTTCAAGAAGCAAGGACGGCAGAGCGCTGACCTCCTTAAGTACTATAAATCTCGTTCACGACGAGGTGATAGCTCAGGAGAAGGCGCGGCGGGCAGACGAGCTTCTTCGCCGCACGGTTTCTAATATCCCAATGGGCGTTTCCGTTTACAAGCTGGAAAAAGACGAGCTTGTGACGCTTTATAAAAGTGATTTTATAGATACGGTCTTCGGCGGCGAGAACGAGACTTTGGAAAGCTATAGAGCGGCGGTCCTCAGATTCCTTAAGGAGAACAGCTTTGGGGAGGGAAGCACCGAGGGCAGCAAGTTCACTCGGCTTCGGCGCGCGAACGGCGCGGAGCTGTGGGTGAACACGCATTACCGTATCATAAACGACGACGGTTCAGTCACGATCTACATTGCTGTCTCCGATGTGACGGCACAGATAGAAAGCCGCCGCCGCGAGGAGGCTCGTGAGGAAACATATCGTATGGTACTTAACGACACGGGTACGATGGTGTTCGATTACAATCCCGCTGCGGACAGGTTCAAGTTCCTTATCCACTCGGGCGACAGCGAGCTTCAGACGGTGGAAAAGATCACCGATAATATACAGATGTTTGAGATGGTTCCGCCGGAAGACCGCAAGGTGTTCCTCGGAACGCTTCTGAAGCTTGCGAAAACCGCAGGCGAGGAGGAGGTTATCGTTCACGTTGCTGTCGATGGATATCCGCGGCGTTATAAGGTATTGTACAAAAGCATTCTGGACGAAAGCGGGAACATTTACAAGGTAGTCGGAATGGCGCAGGATGTGGAGGACGAAGAAACGCGCCTTGAAAGCGTTCAGGCAAAAGCGATGTACGACACGCTTTGCGTGGATATCTTCAACAAGCAGACCACCGAGGCGCAGATACGCGCCGAGCTTGAACGCAGCACGGGCGGCGTTCTGATGATGGTTGACGTGGACGATTTCAAGAGCATAAACGACACGCTTGGGCATATGTTCGGCGACGAGTTCCTGAAGAAATTCGCGTCCACCGTGAAGTCGGAGTTCCGCGAGTCGGATATCGTCGGACGTTACGGCGGTGATGAGTTCTTCGTGTTTATGTCTCACGCAACATCCTCTCTCGCTGAGAAAAAGGCGAACCGGCTGCTTGAGAGGATCTCCCGGATCGAGGTTCCGCTGAAGGGCGGCGTTAAGAGCAGTATCGGTATAGCGTCCGTTTCTCCTGCGAACCGCGAGTATAAGCGTCTGCTCAAGCAGGCGGACAGCGCGCTGTATCAGGCGAAAAACCTTGGCAAAAACTGCGTCGTCGTATTTGACGGCGCAACGATGAGCGAGGAATCCTACCGCACGACCGAGGCGGCGGATCACGGCAGAAAGAAAGTCGCACAAAGCTCCAACCCGGACACCGCGGCGTCGATAATAATGCGCATATTCAGTGCGCTTTACTCCAGCGCGGACGTTTCGGAGGGCATCAACAGCATACTTGCGTTTATCGGCAAGACGTTTGACGTAAGCCGCGCGTACATCTTCGAGGACACCGACGACGGGCTTTATTGCTGCAACACGTTCGAGTGGTGCGGCGAGGGCGTTTCGTCGGAGAAGGAGTCGCTTTCCCGCGTTTCCTACGAGGAGGATCTGGGTGGGAATTATCTTGATAATATGGACGACGACGGGATATTCTATTGTCACGATATCAACGAGCTTAGCGACGTTCAGCGCGATATTCTGGCGCGTCAGGGGATAAAATCCGTATTGCAGTGCGCTATTTACGACAACGGCAAATACAAGGGCTTCGTGGGCTTTGACGAGTGCCGCAGCAACCGTTTCTGGACGCAGGATCAGATAGATTCTCTCGTGCTTATTTCCAAGGTGCTGTCGATCTTCCTTGTAATGTACCGCACACGTACGGACTCGGAAAACAACGCGCTCAGCCTGAGATCTGTTCTCGACAATCTTCCGCAGATGATTTTCATTGCGGACGGAGAAACGCTTGAGATTTTGTACAGCAACAAGGCAATAGACAAATACTTCGGCAAGACCGGGCTTGGAAAGCGCTGCTTTGAGCAGGTCTGCGGTGGTGATCCCGATAAACGCTGCCCCGTAAAGCAGCTCCGAAAAGCCGGCAGCTTCGAGATCTTCAGTCCGATCCTGAACAAAACGATAACCGGTCAAGCGACCGAAGTAAAATGGAAAGGCAAAAAAGCGTTCCTTGTAAACTGTTACGGGTAAGAGCTGACTTTTAAGCGCCGGTTACGGTTCGGAGCCTAACCGGAAGCTATACCAAATTCAAAGCGACTTTTGGAAATTCAAGTCCCATTGCTCGCACAAGTTTTAATGTCCGCAAACTACGTAAATACATGGTTTGCGGACTTTCTGCATTTGAACTGCTATGCCCTGACTGTCCCGCAATAGATACTTTTTATGCAAGGTATCTCTCTTACATTATTTTTATTGATGAAATATTGGTGATTATCATGTTAATTGGATTTAAGCTCGGAAAGAAATATTTTTTGAATATAGATCTGTAAATTCAAGAAAGCTTTCTGAACCGTTTCTCGTTTTATGGCAGTTACAGCTGAACAAATTCAAAGTCGTACAGCGCAGTTTCGGTGCATTTTGATAAGATAATCTGCTCTTTAATATCCAACGGTATGGTTCTTATTTGGGACGGCAAACTGGGGCGGCAAACGAGTTTTAACAAATTCAGCAATAATTCATGCAGCTGTACCGATAAAAAATCCTCCAAACTTCAAAAATGAAGTCGGAGGATTTTATTGCATGGGAATTTTGTCCGCCAAATAAATTGTTTTTTTATTTGACGGATAATTCTTATTTTGTCAAATACTCATTTTTATTAAAATTCGTTGGCAGCGTCAACGTTAAAATCAAGCACATTATTTTGTATTTCTGTCATTCTCATGATGTTTTCATAATACATCTTATTTGTTTCCGTTTCCATAATTTTTCGCTTTATAGCGTTTTCTTCATTAAGCCGAGCATATTCATCATGTCTTTTCTTTTTTGCCGCTTGCTCCGCTTTAAATTGTCGGATTTCCTCTTCTGTCGAACCGGTTAGGTTACCGCCATGACTTGAAGCCCGAAAGCGTGCGATTTCTCCATTTTCATCTAAAACTATCAAATGAGAACATATTCTGCCCGGTACTTGATTTACAGCAATAAAATTCTCGACTTTTGACATGACCTGTTGCGCTAATGCGGGATTATTCTTCATCTTTTCTTCCAATTCAGGAGGGACAACAATAGATTTTTGCCCGATTATCGAATGTAACCGTGACTGCACTC
>CAMWVO010000253.1 GCA_947177695.1 uncultured Clostridia bacterium | reverse complement strand
TGAAGTTACAGTCAATGTTAAGGGAAGCGACGGCAGTGTATATCCCGTAACTCTTGCCAAAGAAGACGGAAAAGATGTATGGTCTGAAACAATAGAAGTGCCAAAGACTTCCGCGGACGGAGAAACAATAACCTACACCGCAGAAGAAGTTGCCGTGGCGAAATACACTACATCAAATCCGCTTAACAGTATTACGGGAGAAGACGGAGAGTTTACTGTAACGAATACTTATAATAATTCCACTCCAGAGCCCGAGCCTGAAAAAATTAAAATAACGGTGAATAAGGTATGGTTAAAAGACACCGGTCATGAAGGAGAAAGAAGTGCAGTTACAGTCAATGTTAAGGGAAGCGACGGCAGTGTATATCCCGTAACTCTTGCCAAAGAAGACGGAAAAGATGTATGGTCTGAAACAATAGAAGTGCCAAAGACTTCCGCGGACGGAGAAACAATAACCTACACCGCAGAAGAAGTTGCCGTGGCGAAATACACTACATCAAATCCGCTTAACAGTATTACGGGAGAAGACGGAGAGTTTACTATAACGAATACTTATGATAATCCCCCGAATGATCCCAACTATCCACCTAACAATCCTCCGGATAATCCTAACTATCCACCCAACAATCCTCCGGATAATCCCAACTATCCGCCCAATAATCCTCCGGATAATCCAAGTGTTCCCGTAAGACCTGTTCCGCCGAGACCTCCGATAGTCTTCACTCCGGTTGAAACAACACCGAAGGACAAGGAACCTGTTGAGACTACGCCGGTACATGAGGAAGAAATCGAAGATGAAGAAATCGAATACGAGGACGTTTCTTCGGCGGCGGAAATATTTGATGATACGGACGAGGCTGTTAAGAGAGATAATATTCTTATAATAATTCTTGTTGCAATTATTATAATCGGCAATTCTATCCTGTTCTACAGGAGCAAGACTGTTGACTCTTACAGGAAATACCGTATGTAATTAAATTTTCCGACAGGGAAATGCGATCGGAACGGTCATGACAAAAGAATAAGAAGGACTGAACAATTTTGAAAGGTTGCACAGATGATCTGCGCAGCCTTTCTCTTTTTGTCACACTCTCTGCGATCGGTAATCAGAAAGAATAGTTTTCCTTTACCTGGTTAACATTATACTATATATTTTTATAAAAATCAATAGTAATAGTTACTATATTAATTATATAGTTATTATAATATATTGCCAAAATAATCAATATATTATACAATTATACAGAGGTGACACTATGGAGAATTATGGAAAACGCCTGCACGACATAAGAGTGCAAATGGGTTTGTCACAAGAACAAGTTGCGCTTTTAGCTGATATAACAACATCATATTACGGTCAGATAGAGCGAGGTACAGCAAATCCCTCTGTTGCCTTGCTGGAAAAAATATGCAGTGCAATGAATATTACTTTAGCTGATATATTTACTAAAACAGAGATTATTTTAGACGGTGTTGATTCACTTTCCAGACAGGTTTTATTTCAGCTTCTCGGCAAAAATGATAAGGAAAAGGAAATAATCCTTAATGTTATAAAACAAATAAATAAACTTATTTTGCTTGAAAGCAGCGAAAATTTGGAATAATTTGGTACAGCATATAATACCGCTTACGGAATAACCCGTGAGCGGTATTTTTTCCCTCGATAGATTTGCGGCATTTCCATACCGCTGCAAATGAGGTTTTCAGGTTGAATATAGGACAGAACTGTGGTATAATTAAGAAAAACGGAGGTGATCTCATGCCGCTTACAATAGCCATATGCGACGACAACGAGGAGCAAACGTCCGCGCTTCGTTCATTGCTGGAGGAATGGTCTGCGGACAAGCCCTTCGCCCTTATGATAGACGAATATGTCAGCGCGGAAAGCTTTTTGTTTTCCTATCCCGACAAGCCGTGCAGCCTGCTTATGCTGGATATTGAAATGTCCCGCATGAACGGCATGGAGCTTGCAAAAAAGCTGCGGGGGAACGGCGATATGCTGCCTATCGTTTTTATCACGGGCTATTCCGAATATATGAACGAGGGCTACGAGGTGGAGGCTCTGCACTATTTGCTGAAGCCGCCCGACAAGGACAAGCTTTTTGCGGTGCTGGACAGATATGTTAAGCGTCACACTCCAGAAAGTGAGATATTGCTTGAAACCGAGGAGGGCGTGCTGCATACGTCTCCCGACACTATAACGTACTGCGAAGCTATGGGCAAGAAAACCCATGTACACCTTTCGGACGGCAAAATTGTTTCGTGCGGTACGGGAATAAGCGGAATGAGAAAACTTTTCGGGGAGGACTTTGTGTCCTGCCACCGTTCGTATATCGTAAATCTGCGGTATGTGCGGAGCATCGGCAAAGCCGAGATCTTTCTCGACAGCGGCGAGAGCATACCCATCTCACGGCGTCTCTATAAGGAAATAAACGACAAATTTATTGAATTTTATACAAGATAATTTTGTGCAGAATGACTGTTGACCGAAACGTTACGTAATAGTATATACTGAGAAAAAACCGAAAGGACTGGTATATATGAAAATGCAGATAAGTGAGATCGCGGGTATTGCGGGGGTAAGCGTGAGGACGCTCCAATATTACGACAGCATAGACCTGTTAAAGCCTGCCGAGACCGACTCAAACGGCTACAGGCTGTACGACGAAGGCTCTCTTGAACGGCTTAACAGAATACTTTATTACCGCAGTCTGGATTTTTCCCTTAAGGATATCTCGCAGCTCCTTGACCAAAGGGAGACGGCTCTCACGTACAAAATGCTTGCGGAACGCCGTCTGGCTCTTGTCTTTTTAAAAAAGCGCGCGGAAAAGCTGATAGAGGAAATAGACAGAAGCCTTTCCGAGCCTGTGAAGATCGCTCCGTGGTTCGATAAGGTTCAGGCGGACTATAATTACAGCGGGCTTACCTATTCGAGCGATTATTTTGCCGCATGGGGAAAAGCCGACCGCGAAAAAAATACGCCCTATAGTCTCGACAGCAGATTTGCGTTCGGCTGGGTAAGGGAACTGTTTTCGATTTTCTGCGGTATTGAATTTGAACGTCAGGGACTTTCCGACCCCGATACCCCTGTCGAAAGATACTTCGGCGGGACGCTTCTTGAAAAAATAAGCGGCAAACCTCTTGAAGAAATTTTTGAGGAATATATTTTCACCCCCTTTGGAATGGATAATACTACCATCGGCGGACACATTGACGTTGTTAGTTTATCGGGAAATGATGTCTGCGAAGATCCGCGTGAGATCGTCACTACGGCTGCCGATCTGAAAAAATTTACGGACGTTATCCTGAGCAGAAAAGCGGAACTGAAAAAGATGATATGCTACTGTCTCTGCGACAACGGGGAATTTTTCGTATACAGCGAATTGGGCAGTGTTCATGCGGAATTATCTATTGAGCCGGATAAAAACAAATATTTTATTACCGTGTGCCAGAGCGACGCCGTTCCCGACAATGAGGAAAGGGTCATGTACTATCCCATAGCGGGAAGCGACGACGGGTACCTTAAATTCGAGGTCTGGACAGTGGCGAGCGGCGCGGAATTTGAGGTCACATCAATTAAGCTGTTCGACAAAAACGCTGTGGAATTTTTCTCGGAAGAGAACGTTGACATACACGTCCTGAACAACGGCGAGGAACGTCAGGCAAAAAAGTTTATGCCCCGCAGAAAATATTACCATGAACTGAACCTGAGGGATATTCTCGGTGAAAAATTTGATACAAAGGAGACTTACATTGCCGAAGTACGCGCAAAAAGCGAAACAATGAGAAGCGGTCAGATGGGTATGATATATATGCATGACGGCGAATGGCAAAGCCGATATTTCAACGTTTTTTATCCGCAGAACACATATGATACGTACAATCTGTTGCTTGAAGCCCTGAGAACGGCTTCGCAGCATGAAAGAGAGTGATAATTTGAAATTTTTAATTATACTATTTCTTTATCAACTTATAGACAAAGTCTATAAGTTGATTCCGCCGTGCATAGCACGGCGGTGGCGGCGAAGCCGCCGAGAAAGCCGTT
>CAMWVO010000252.1 GCA_947177695.1 uncultured Clostridia bacterium | reverse complement strand
AAATTATTTCCTCGGAGCAGTCCTCGCACTTTGCCGTAAAAATCGAGCTTTTGGGGGGAGAAAAAAGCCGAAAAAACCGCTTTGCAGACCGAGCTGCAAGGCGGTTTTGACGTTATTCATATTTTTCGGCGTAGGTTATTTCCCGAAAATGCCGACGGCTTTTTTCATATGCTCTATGATCTTAACTCCGAATGGACAGTTTTTCTCGCATTTTCCGCAGGCGATACAGTCGCTTGCCTTTGCGGACAAAGCCTCGTAGTGCTCACGGACGGTTTCGGGTACCGTTTCCTGTACTTCGCACAGGTCGGCGAATTTGTTTACCGAGGCAATATCTATACCCTTTGTGCAGGGAGCGCAGTGTCCGCAGTACATACACTTGTCCGAGAACGAGTGTGCAGGCGCGCCCGCAAGTACCGAGGCATACTCCTTTTCACTTTCGGGAAGTCCGCTGTATGCCGCAGCCTCTTTAAGCTCATCGACAGTTTTTGCTCCCGCAAGCACAGACACGGCGGCAGGTCTTGTTAGGCAATAATGCAGGCACTGGGGAACTGTAAGCTTTACTCCGAAGGGACTGGTTTTTTCGTTCAGAAGCGCGCCGCCCGCATAAGGCTTCATAACGGTTATTGCCGTACCCGTAAACTCGCAGAGACGGTAAAGCTCTTCTCTTTCGGGGTCTATATTTGACAAAACGTCGCTTGCAAAGGTCTCTTCCTCAAACAGTACGTTAACGTCCTCGTTGGGCGGGAGCATATCGTATGCGGGGTTTACGCTGAGCATAAGCACCTCGATAAGACCTGTTTTCACCGCCTGTATTGCCACCTTTGGGTTGTGGGTACTCATTCCGATATGGAGTATTTTTCCGTCGGCTTTGAGCTTTTTCATAAACTCGATTACTTCGCCGCCGAAAACTTTGTCGTAATCGCTTTGCTCGTCAACGTAGTGGATCATTCCCACGTCTATGTAATCAGTTTCAAGACGTTCAAACAGATCGTCGCAAGCGGCTCTGACCTGTTCCATGTCGCGGGTGCGCTTGTACTGTCCGTCAAGCCAGGCGGAGCAGATGTGTCCCTGAATGACGAATTTATCGCGGCGTCCGCGCATAGCCTCTCCGAGATTTGAGCGGACATAGGGTTCGGGATTATAGAGATCGAAATAATTTATCCCGCTTTCAAGAGCGGCTTCGATCAGACGGTTTGTGGCATTCTTATCGCAGCCCACAAAGCCCTCGCTTCCGAGACCTATCTCGCTGACCTTGATACCTGTTTTTCCGAGCGTTCTGTAATTCATAATAATGATCGTTTCCCCCGCAGGGAAAACACCCTCCTTTCGCAGTATGTCATAACTATATTATAACCTATGACTGCTTGGATTGCAAATACTTTTTTCAAATACTGTCTATGCTTTTCAGCTGTACCGGTCTCCGCTTTGCCGTACCTGCCGCAAACAGCTTTTTGTCAAGCTCGTAAAGGAAAATAAAAATTATTCCCGCAGTACAGAGGTAAATCACCGTCTCAAAAAGCACCGAGGAGCAGGGGATAATTTTCATGAGTGCAGATGTCAGCTGACAGCAGAAAAAGCACATGGTGAAAGGCTTTATAATGTAGGTAAACGCTTCAAACCGGATATTGGCGGCATGAAACACAAATACCACACGGACGATATTGCTGTAAATGTTGCTGGCGTAGTAGGAGATAAGCACTCCCGTGAAGCCGTAAAGATGAACGAAAACTATCACGCAAACTATCCGTATTGCGTATTCGCAAAGGCTGTTTATTGTGGAAAAATTCTGCCTGCCCAGACCCTTTATGATACCCTCCAGAACTATTTCAAGATAGATAAACGGTACAACGGGGAACATCTTCACAAGTGTCTCGCTGACAAGGCTGTCCGAGGGACACAGAATTTGTCCTATGTTTCTGCCCATTACAAGCAGCATTCCCGAAATAAAAAAGGAGTACGCAAACGCTCTTGTGAGACTTTTCTTAATAAGACTTTTCACTCTTTCGGCGTTTTCCGACGAGTTTGCCCGTGCAATTTCGGGTATGATAATATTTGAAAGACTGGTGAGAATTACCGCAGGGTAGAAAACTGTTGGTATTATCATAGCCTCGAACATACCGTATTCGCTCATGGCGCGCTCGGCGGAGGCGTTGTATTTCAGCAGAGCCACGGGAACAAGCGCTTCATTCAGCGAGGACATTATCATCTGGACATATCCCCCCGCAACTATAGGCAGGGAGAGCTTCAGGTATGATGAAATTTTTTCGATACGCGGCTGTCCGTTTGGCAATGCCGAGAAACGGCGGTATTCGGGCAGATACTTTACTATATAGTACACAAAGCTGACGGTTTCACCGATAAGTATTGAAGCCGATATCACTAAATAGACGCTCAGACCGCGGTCAAGCAGAAAAATTACCCCGAACGTAAGGGAGACCCATTTTGCGGAAAATTCTATAATGTCTCCGAAGCAGGGTATGCGCACGTCCCGCACGGCGTTGAAATATCCTCTTATACAGGAGCCGAAAGCCGCGGGGGGGAGCGACAGGGCAATTATCCTGACCGACAGCGCAAGCTCGGGAGCGTCGGAAACATAGTCCGCGATAATACGGGCAAGTCCGAAAGAAGCGAAAGCAAAAGCGGAGGAAAGGGTAACGGCAAATCCGAGGGAAAGCTTCATTATCCTGCGGACGTTACCGTTTCCCGCGCCAAGTTCCTCCGAAACAAAGCGGCTGGTGGAGATGAAAATGTTTCCGTTTGCAAGCACCATGATGAAGCCGAACAGCGAGGTGATAAGGGTCATTACCCCCACGGAGGCTGTTCCAAGCTTGTTTGATATAAAAATGTTCAGCCAAAGCCCAAGTCCCTGCAAAATAAGCGAGACCGCGGTAAGCCGCGCGGTGTCTCCGGCGATACGGTTCATAGAAATTTTCACTGTTTATCCCTCATTTCTTAGTAATAATTATGAAAATACTTAAATTTCTATGTCTTTTATTGCTATTTTCGGAAAAATTGGATATAATAAGATATGTGTGCAAAATCAGTAATGGAGATGAAGATCATTATGACAAAAGCCGAAAAGTTTTTCTCGGAAATAAAGGATAAAAAAGTTGCCTTTATCGGTATGGGCGTTACAAATAACGACGTTATAAGACTTTTTTTGAAAAAGGGGATAGACGTTACCCTATGCGACCGCAAGGAAAAAGCCGCCGCAGGCGAGGTCGCCGCGGAGCTTGAAGCTGCGGGAGCAAAGCTGTCTCTCGGTGAGAAATATCTTGATCCTATCTACGAAAGCGACATTGTTTTCCGTGCTCCCGGGGTGTACTGGAATATCCCCGAACTCAAAAAGGCGCGTGATATGGGCGTGACTGTTACTTCCGAAATGGAGGTATTTTTCGACCTGTGTCCCTGCAAGCTTTACGCTATAACCGGTACGGACGGAAAAACCACCACTACCACAATAACGGCGGAAACTCTTGCGCGGAGCGGCAAAACCGTACATAAGGGCGGAAACATAGGACGTGCGCTTCTGCCGATAACCGAGGAGATAAACGAAAACGACGCTGCCGTTGTGGAGCTTTCAAGCTTTCAGCTTATCAGTATGCGGAAGTCCCCCGACAGCGCGGCGATAACCAATATTTACCCCGACCATCTTAACGTACACAGCTCTATGGAGGAGTACATTGGAGCAAAGCTTAACCTTTTGCTTCATCAGAACGCCTTTTCCAGAGCGGTGCTGAACATGGACAACGCCGATACCGACAGGCTTTCCGAGTATGTCCGCGGTGACCTGTACAAATTCAGCAGGACTCAAAAGCCGAAACGGGGGTCTTTTCTGGACAGTGACGGCTGGCTCTGCTTTACGGACGGCAACACCACCGAAAAAATCGTCCATAAGGACGAAATAAAAATTCCCGGTCTGCACAATGTGGAAAACTACCTGACGGCAATATCCCTGCTGCACGGGGACGTTCCCAACGAAGCCTTTGCCGAGACTGCAAGTGAGTTCGGGGGAGTGGAGCACCGCATTGAATTTGTCCGTGAGCTGGACGGTGTG
>CAMWVO010000251.1 GCA_947177695.1 uncultured Clostridia bacterium | reverse complement strand
GCATATAGACAGTATCCCCGCTGACCTGAATATTAAGCGTTTCGCGGTCAAGAGTTTTTTCGGATATCGTACCCGTTGTGCATTCAATGGTCACAAGCTCGGAGGTTCGGCGTTCTTCGTTGGAGAAGATCAGAGCCGCCACATTTCCGTCCGAGGAGTAGTCCACCAGACTGCGCTTATAGGAGTAGCTGTTGATGAAATTTCCGTTCGTGTCGTAGTATGCGCAAATGCTGTCGCCGAAAACGATTATGTTGCTGTCGCCGAAAAGCTGTACCGAAAGCGCAAGCGCAGGAAGCTCCCTTGTCTGCCACACGGGTACGGGATTATCCATCTCGTCACGGTCTATGTGGTCGAATTTGTAGTACAGTATTTTTGAGACGAGAAGTCCGCCCGAAACGCCGATAGTGGTTATATAGCAGCCCGAGCTGTCCGAATTGAAGGTAACGTCGATGATGCGCGCAACAGAGCGGTAATTAAAAATATTCTTTCCCGATGAATCATATACCATCAGCGCGGAGGGGTATTTGTCGCTTTTTGTGACTATCGCCGCCGTGTCGCTGCTTCCTATGCGTGCGATCAGTATGGGGTCGTCGGTGGTCTTGCTGTAAACGTTTTTGTACTTGCTGTAAAGACTGAAGCTTTTTCCGCCCAGATCGTACAGCAGAGCCTTTTTGTTTCCCACAGTTATAACGGGCTTTGCAAAGGTGTGCTGTTCGGTGTAGACAGGCTTGCCGTCCTCGCTGTAAACAAAGAAATGGGTGTCGTCAGCAATGGCAAGATTGCCGTCAATGGCTTTTATCTGATACCTTGCGCCGCCCTCTATGGACAGGGGAAAGTATCCCTCCGCAAGCTCGGCGGTGTTTTCGGGAACGGGAATTTTTGTCAGTATGCCGTCAAGCTTGGGATACCACAGATTTTTTGTCAGTATCACCGCCGCGACCACAGCTGCCGCAGCTACAACGATAATAAGCTTTTTCAGAAGCTTTACGGCTTTCTTTTTCTTGCGTCTTTCACGCAGCATGGAAACGTCGGTTACCGGCAAAATTCTCCCTCCCTTATTTTCAGTAGTACACTTTGTTTAAGTAAAGTCCGTGAGCGGGAACGGTCTTGCCCGCAAGGTTTCTGTCCCGCGCCGCCAAAATGCGTGGGATACAGTCCGCGGGGAGCTTGTCCTCGTTTATGAAGATAAGCGTGCCCACCATTATCCTAACCATATTATACAAAAATCCGTCGCCTTTTACAAGCAGTTTCACCAGATTTTCACTTTTTTCTATTTTGAAATATTCTATCGTGCGGAAGCTGTCCGCCTTTTGGTTTGCCGTCCCGCAAAAGGACGTGAAGTCGTGTCCTCCCACGAAATCCTGAGCCGCACTTGCGATAAGCTCCGTGTCCAGCTCATAGGGGTAATGCAGGGCTAAATCCGCTAAAAACGGGTCTTTTTCGCGCCTGTTCAGGATAAGATACATATACTCCTTGCCCTTGCAGGAATAGCGTGCGTGGAAGTCCGCAGGGGCTTCCTCGCAGTTCAGTATCGCCAAGTCGTCGGGCAGGAGCGAGTTCATTCCGCGGACTATGTTTCCGCAGGGAATTTTATGCTCCGTCTCAAAGGAGAAGCAGTATTCCCGCGCGTGAACGCCCGCGTCCGTCCGTGAGCAGCCGTTAAGCTTCACCGCCGAATCGGTCAGCGCGGACAGCTTTTCCTCCAGAATGTTTTGTATGCCCACCGCATTTTCCTGCCGCTGAAAGCCATGATAAGCCGTTCCGCGGTAAGCCATTGTAACTTTTAAGTTTCTCATAATTTTATCCCATTAAAAAGTTAAGAAGCAGAACCGCATCTAAAAATATTACCGACAGTCCCAGCGCAAAGAAGTCTCCGCCCGTGGAGTGAAGCTGCCTGAGACGGGTCCTGCCCTCTCCGCCCTGATAGCAGCGGCATTCCATAGCGGTGGCAAGCTCCTCCGCACGTCTGAACGCCGATACGAAAAGGGGAATGAGTATGGGCGTAAGCGCCTTTGCACGCTGTACAAGGCTGCCTGTTTCCATGTCCGCACCGCGGGCTTTCTGTGCGGACATTATCTTGTCCGTTTCCTCGATAAGCGTGGGTATGAACCGCAGAGCAATTGTCATCATCATGGCAAGCTCATGGACGGGAAGCTTTAGCTTTTTCAGAGGGGACAAAAGCCGCTCGATAGCGTCCGTAAGGGTTATGGGGGAGGTGGTGTAGGTCAGCAGGGAGCTTCCCATTATCAGCGCGATAATGCGTATTACCATAAACGCGCTTGTGCGGAGACCCTCGTCTGTTATCTTTATGAAGCCGAGCTTTAGAAGCGGTACTCCGTCCAGGAAAAATATATTCAGCACCGATGTGAAAAGGATTATCGGAATAATAGGTTTAAGGCTTTTCATCATCAGCTTAAAGGGAATTTTCGACAGCAGAAAGCTTACTATCAGGAAAATTCCTCCCACCGCAAGACCGAGAAAGCCGTCCGCGGAAAAGAGCATGGCGATGAATACGCCCGTGATTATTATTTTGAACCGGGGGTCGAGGCGGTGTACAACAGAGTTTCCGGGGAAATACTGACCGATGGTGATGTCTTTAAGCATTTGCCCCACCTCGTTTCTCAAGGTATTCAAGGATAGTTTTCCGCGCAAAGTCAACGGTGTAAACGTCTGTGCGGATATCTATGCCGCTCTGCTTCAGACGGTTGAATACCCTTGTTATCTGAGGTACGGCAAGACCGATATTTTCCAGCTCTGCGGAGCGCGCGAACACCTTGGGAGTGTCGTCGTAGCAGAAAACCTCCGCCTTGTTCATGACAAGAATTTTATCGGCAAATTTTGCCATGTCCTCCATGCTGTGGGAAACCAGCAGCACCGTTGATTTTTTGTGCTGATGATACTCCTTTATCTGACCCAGTATAGTGTCCCTGCCCTTGGGGTCGAGACCCGCCGTAGGCTCGTCCAGAATAAGTGCCTTGGGTTCCATAGCCATTACCCCCGCGATAGCAACGCGGCGCTTCTGACCGCCCGAAAGCTCGAACGGGGACTTGTAGAGATTGTCCTTGTGAAGGCCCACAAGCTCGGCAATTTCCTTTATACGGCGGTCTATTTCCTCGTCGGGAAGTCCCATGTTTTTAGGACCGAAAGCAATGTCCTTGTAGACGGTCTCCTCGAATATCTGGTATTCGGGGTACTGGAAAACCAGTCCCACCTTAAAGCGGATATCCCGTATTTTCACGTCCTTGCTCCATATGTCCTCGCCGTCAATATAGATCTTGCCCGACGTTGGCTTGATAAGACCGTTAAAATGCTGTATCAGCGTGGATTTTCCCGATCCCGTGTGACCGATTATACCTGCCAGTGCGCCCTCCTCAATTTCAAGGTTTACGTTGTTCACAGCAGTTTTTTCAAAGGGCGTGCCTATGCTGTAGGTGTATGTTAAATTTTCGGTTTTGATAACTGACATTTGAATTCCTCCGAAACGGAATACATTTTGCATTTTGGCAATAATGTTTCCTGTTTATGCGGTTCGGCGTAACGCCGATTATTCTCCGAGAAGCTTTAAAAGCGCGTTTACGCATTCGTCTTCGTCTATGATATGAGTATCCGACGGCAGATCGCTTTTACTCAGCAGATACATAAGCTCTGTCACCTGTGGGACGTCCAGTCCCACCTTTTTCATAAGCTCCACGTTGGAAAAAACGTCGCGTGGAACGCCGTCCATGATTATCTCGCCGTTGTCCATGACCACTA
Organism: uncultured Clostridia bacterium; assembly: GCA_947177695.1. Lineage (GTDB taxonomy): Bacteria > Bacillota > Clostridia > Oscillospirales > Ruminococcaceae > RGIG8773. The sequence continues at coordinate 312 of CAMWVO010000251.1, read as the reverse complement.
TCCTGTCCGCAAGAGCGGCTTCCTCCATGTAGTGGGTTATCAGGATTATGGTTATGCCGAAGTCGGCGTTGAGCTTGCGTATCGTTTTCAGCACTTCTTTTCTGCCCTTGGGGTCAAGCATTGCGGTAGGCTCGTCCAGAACGATACATTCGGGACGCATTGCTATTATTCCCGCAATGGCGACACGCTGCTTCTGACCTCCTGAAAGCTGGTGAGGGGAATGCTCGCGATACTCGTACATACCAACGGCCTTAAGCGAATCGTCAACACGCTCACGCATTTCGTCAGGAGGAACACCCATATTTTCGAGAG
>CAMWVO010000250.1 GCA_947177695.1 uncultured Clostridia bacterium | reverse complement strand
GATAACGGATATTTGTCGCGGACAAACCTAAAATCGGGGTATTTTTATACATATTTAAAAATGTATTAACGCGGCTTCCCCAAATTTCTGCTCCGCAGCGATGAAATTCATCAAGAATTATATAGTCGGGTAAAAAATCAGAAAGCTCATCGTCGGACGTATACATCAATTTTGCGTAAGTAAAAAACTTAATATTCTGCGGAATTTTCGCACCTGTCTTTTTGAGATTTTCCAACTGTGTCCTGAAAATGTAACCGCTGGGTGAAAGCCAGCAAACGGTCTTGTCGGGATTATCCTCACAAAGCTTGAATCCTATAAAGGATTTGCCCGTACCTGTGGGGTGAATAACGGCAGCCTTGCCTGTTTCCGCAAGCATAGTTACTGCCGACTCATACGCTGCTTGGTTGTGTTCAAACAGTTCTATGCCCATGAAAAACGCCTCCCAACAGTTTCGCAAAGTGCCTCCTTTTGCGAAAGAATTTTATAAAACTACATTTTCAACAATAACTCAAAAACCGCTCTAATTGTATCATTCAAATAAACGTTACTTTATATTCTAACATAATTCAAATTTGTTGTCAATACATAATTGTGTATAAATTCTGACAATCCAACAAAATATAATAAGCAATATAGACAAAATGCAGACCAAATATTGTTTACAAAGCCGTCATAAGCGACAAGTATTGTCACAGTTATACTATAATTAATGGTATTTGCCGTCAAAATTTTGGTATAAAATAAGGAGGAAAATTATGGCAAGGCGAGGAGAGAACATTTACAAGCGCAAGGACGGACGCTGGGAAGGACGTTACAAAAATGGTTTTAAGCCCGATGGAAGGACGCGGTATTCTTCCGTTTACGGTAAGTCCTATTCGGAAGTGCGTTACGCTCTGCTTCAAAAGAAGCAAAGTGCAAATAAAAGTGTAACACGCTGTAACTTCAAGTTCGGAGAGGTCGTTCAAATGTGGCTCAACAGTATAATAAACACGGTTAAAGAGTCTACATATTCAAACTATACCATGAAAACAGCAAAGCATATACTGCCGCACCTGGGAAATGTTTGTTATGAAAAACTGACAGCTGATATGCTTAACGCTTTTGTGACGGACAGGCTTTCCGCAGGACTTTCCGCTAAGTATGTTTCGGATATTTCAGTGCTTATAAAATCGGTGTGCAAATTTGCTCACACTCGTTACGGCTATGACAACAAAGCCGAGTTTATGGTACTGCCTAAAAAAGAAAAGCACTCCGATAAACGGCTGCTTACGGATACGGAACAGAGCAGCCTGAACACATGGCTTACTAAAAATATTACTCCCGGCAACGCAGGAATAGCGCTGTCCGCCGCAACGGGCATTCGTATCGGAGAACTCTGTGCGCTGAAATGGTCGGATTTTGACCTTGAAAAAAGCATTTTGACCGTCAGCAAAACAATGCAGAGAATTAAAAATTACAATGGCAGCGGTACAAAAATAGTCATAACATCTCCCAAAAGTCAAACTTCGCTGAGGGAAATTCCTATACCGGAGTTCCTGAAAGAAACTCTGATGAAGCTTAAACGAGGAAACGACTGCTTTTTCCTGACAGGGACACGCTGTTTTGTTGAACCGCGCACAATGCAGTATCGTTTTAAAAGCATACTGAAAAAATTGGATCTTCCGCAGGTGAATTTTCACTCGCTTCGTCATATGTTTGCGACGAGGTGCGTTTCTCTCGGAGTTGACGTGAAAACGCTTTCTGAAATTCTCGGACACAGCTCGGTGAAAATTACTCTTGACCGTTATGTTCATTCCTCTTTTGAACGTAAAAAAGTCTGCATGAAGGTGTTTTCAGACGGCTTTTACACAGTTTAAAAAGATTTTAATCCGTCAAAAAAACGTCGAAAAATCTGTAAATAACACTTATTTATGCCGACCAACTCCGCTCTTTCGCAAAAGGAGGCACTTTGCGAAAGATTTTTTTTAAAATACTGATCTTGTAATTATAAACAGTCTCTTACAATCGAAACAATGCAAATCTCTTGACAAAAACCCAATATAAAGTTATAATAACTAAAAAAGACTGAACTTTTCCAATTTGATATGCTAAAAAATATCTGCCGAAGAGGTGTTTTTATGGAATTGTATCATGGAAGTAATAGTATTGTCAATTCTCCTAAAATATTGACTAACGGATATTTCAAGGATTTCGGCTACGGTTTTTATTGCACGAATATTGAAAAGCAAGCCAAAAGATGGGCTTTGACAAAGCATAACGCACATATAGTAAATATATATGAGTATACTCCGAACGATAATTTAAACATGATCTCCTTTGAAACAATGAGCAAGCAATGGCTTGAATTTATTGTAAACTGCCGCAGAGGTGTTCAGCATGACTATGATATAGTCGAGGGTGCTATGGCTGACGATACAATTTGGGATTATGTTGAGGATTATGTTGACGGAGAAATAACCGAAGCTGCATTCTGGGAACTGATCAAATTCAAATACCCTACTCATCAAATTGTTTTTTGCAGCGAAGCCGCGCTGTCAACTCTTGCATTTAAAGGGAGCTATGCACTATGAATAATAAATATTTCCCCGATGAAAAAATTACGGACAACGACTTATATTTTATTTGCTATATGATAGAACGTGTTGCCCGCAAACTTCACCAACATAACAACTATATTGTCAACAGCATTGATTATGACGAATGGTATCATCTGATAAGCTGCGCGCCTGTGCTTCACTGCGAAAATCCGCTGAAAATCGAAGATGAATGGATCGAAAATTATAAGCTTGAAAACGGCGATTTTGATATAACCGATATTGATCACAATTTTGCCGATAATGTTCCAATGCCTACGCAGATCGGAAAGGTTTATACGCGGCTTATTCTGAACACCTTAAAACCGAATGAAAATTATATTAACGGTCTTATCAGAGTTTATAACGACCCGATTTGTGATGTAATTGACAACTACAATTCAAGCGCATACTATGAGCCGTCATATGTTATTGCAAGAGCTTATAATAACGGCGGGTTTTGACGCGTCATCGCCACCATTATTTTTTTCATATTCGGTAATCGCTTTCATCAGCTTTTTACAGCCAACCTTTGTAAATACCTTTACCAAGGCATTGTATGTATCCTTTTCCGAGTTTGGGTTGTGAAACCTGAATACCAATTCCTGCCGCATATAATCAGCTTCCTTTCTGTAAATCATTGTTGCCGGTACAATTAATTCTCGCCGTACAGCTTAACAGATTTACATGATCGTTATTGTTTCGGTAATTATTTACAAAAGTTTGATAATATAGTGCTGCAAAACATTTCCAGATCCCGTTTTATTTCACCCTTGCTTTTTAATGCCGAACCGTCACGAAAGCTTATGGTGTTCACCATAAAGTGCGTATGCAGATGGTTTGTGTCGGAATGGACGCCGAACAAGACCTGATGATCGTAAAAATAAGAGGCTATGCATAAGGAAAACTTATACATAGCCTCTTCTGACATTGTTTCGCCTGACGACAGCGACAGAATAATATGTATCAGCTGACTGCCATCAGGCTTACCGTAAATATGTCTGACTGTTTTCATCATTTTTACAGCATATTGAGGTATAACGTTGTAACCGCCTGCCATTCCTCCGCATTTAGAACACGATGTTATGTATCCGAACAAATTGTCGATGGCATTGTCATTGTCATAGCTTTCGTTTACAACTTTAATATATGGCATATTTCACCAACTCCTTTTTCAAGCATTTCACATACCTGCTGGTATTCATCTCCGATAACATCGCAAACAAAGTTCACCCCATTGCACATTTCTGACAATATTTTCATAATTCTCTGCTTGTCTGTCAGATCAAATTGAGATTGCTGTGAGGAAATCAGCTTATTTCTTGAGTATGCGCTGACAGTCATATTGCAGCCATTCGCTTCGCTTTGTATTTTTTCATGCTGCTCTTTGTCTAATCTGATTTGAATTACTTGATCCTTTGCCATAACATTTTATCCTTTCTGTTGTAACATTATTATTAAGCTTTATACATCACTGTGTACTAATAACTTATAGTTAAATACATATATGCTTAATAC
>CAMWVO010000249.1 GCA_947177695.1 uncultured Clostridia bacterium | reverse complement strand
GGGCGGAGAAGCGTACTACTTCACGCCGTTCTCACAGCCGCTCGCGAAGTATATTTCCGAGGCTCTGGGAGATGTGCTGACGCAGGTACATGGCTCGTCAAGCGGCGCAAACCGCGGCGAGAAGTACAACTATTTCTTTGTTACCCAGCAGCAGGATTTCCCCTCTGTTCTGGTGGAGACCGCGTTTGTAACCAACTACAGCGAGGCTATGGCTCTTGCCGATCCCGCGTACCAGAAGAAGTTCGCTTCGGCAATTGTAAGCGGTATGAAGAAATATTTTGCACGCACCAATTACTCATGCTTCGGAGACGGCAGCGCAACCTGGAACGATACGGGCGGGTCGGCTTCGGACAGCGGAACACAGTCCGACAGCGATGATACGTCCCAAAGCGGCTTCGACTTTTCCTCCGTGGACGCGTACGTGCCCAGTGAGGACGACGAAGAACTGTATTAGAATATAGTAAAATACGGAACTGTCTCATGAATATGCGGCAGTTCCATTTTCTTTTTGATACGAAAAAAGTTCAAAATTTCGCACAAAAATACTGTAGAATTATTGTGCAAAATGGCATATACTTAAATTTGCTGCCGTACAAAACAGCGGCAAATTTTACGAAAGCGGGTAGGCTGCAATGGCTGCTTCAAAGGATCTAACGAAAGGAAAACCCATGACCCTTATACTGGGCTTCGGAATTCCGCTTTTATTCGGATTTTTATTTCAGCAATTCTACAACGTGGCGGACACCGCTATCGTGGGACGCTTTCTCGGCTACAAGGCTCTTGCCGCGGTGGGAAGCACGGGTTCGGTAAACTTTCTTGTTATAGGCTTTGTTATGGGCGTATGCAGCGGCTTTTCCATTCCCGTTGCTCAGATGTTCGGAGCGGAGGATTTTAAGCAGCTCCGCCGATATGTGACAAATGCGCTGTGGCTCTGCATCTTTCTTGCGGCGGTGATCACCGCTTTAACGCTTATCTTCTGCACGGAGATACTGCACTTTACAAACACCCCCGATGACATTTTTGACAGAGCGCGTACCTATATTTTTACGATTTTTGCGGGAGTTCCCGCCTATTTCCTCTATAACATGACCGCGGGAATACTTCGTTCCTTAGGCGACAGCAAAACGCCCGTAAGCTGGCTCGTTATCGCTTCCATCGTAAATATCGTACTTGATATCGTGTTTATTTTCTTTTTCAAGCTGGACGTTTTCGGCGCGGCGCTTGCAACGGTCATTGCACAGTTCGTATCGGGCTTCGGCTGCCTGTGGCGGGTGTGCAAAAGCTACGCTATCTTGAAAATGGACAGAGACGACTGGATATTCAGTGCAAAGCATATCGGCAGGCTTTTCCTTATGGGACTTCCCATGGGACTTCAGTACTCCATAACAGGAATTGGAAGCGTAATGCTCCAGACCGCTGTGAACGAGCTGGGAACCACCTATGTAACGGCGGTAACGGCGGCAAACAAGCTGTCCATGTTTATAGCCTGTCCCTTTGACGCAATGGGCTCAACCATGGCGACCTATTCGGGTCAGAACGTGGGCTCTCAAAAATGGGAGCGTCTCAACAAGGGCTTGGGAGCCTGCGTGCTTCTGGGAGCTATCTATGCAGCGGCGGCGTTCCTGTTCCTTTTCTTTGCGGGAAACAACCTTGCCATGATCTTCCTTGATGAGGAAAGCAGACACCTTCTTCCGCTTGTAAAGCAGTTCCTGACAATATTGTCGTCATTCTACTTCCCGCTGGCTTTGGTAAATATAGTGAGATTTTTCATACAGGGCATGGGATTTTCTCCCACAGCAACCTTTGCGGGAATTCTGGAAATGATCGGCAGATGGTTCATAGCCTACTTGGTAAGGATATACGGATTTATCGCAGTCTGCTTTGCTTCGCCCACGGCTTGGGTGCTTGCCGACCTGTTTCTGATACCTGCATACTTCATCTGCAAAAAGCGGCTTATGAAAAAGCATAACGCCTGCGGAAACCCTGAGACCGAGACTGTTTCCGCCGAAAAGCAGTATAGCGAATAATAATAAATTCCCCGCCGATACGGAATGTTCGGCGGGGAAAATTTTAGCTATTCAAGAATTTTTCTGATGTCCTCAAAGGGTTCAACGCTGCGTTTGAGGATACCGTGCATATGGGCGATGGCAATGCCGTAGTTTGTTATCGGCACGCCCTGGTCCTCGGCGCATTTGTAGCGGTACCTCATTTCCCGTTCGTTGAGCATACAGCCGCCGCAGTGGATGACTGCCGAGTATCCGCTCAAATCGTCGGGAAATTCCGTTCCCGATGTAAAATTAATGGAAATGTCCGCGTTCGTGTGCTTTTTAAGCCAGTCAGGAAGCTTTACCGTGCCTATGTCTCCGCATTGGCGGTGGTGAGTACAGCCCTCGGAAATGAGAATTTTGTCCCCGTCCTTTAAGCTGTCCAGAGCCTTTGCGCCGCGTACGGCGGTTTCAAGGTTTCCCTTATAGCGCGCGAAAAGTATCGAAAATGAGGTAAGCAGAATATTTTGTGGGACGATCTTGTTCACCATTCCGAACGCCTGACTGTCTGTTATAACAATTTTGGGCGGAGTACCCAGTTTCTTTAATGTTTCCGCAAGCTCGGTCTCCTTTACAACAACGGATATCCCGCCTGCTTCAAGAATGTCGCGGATAGTCTGCTGCTGGGGCAGGATAAGCCTGCCTTTTGGCGCGGCGGAGTCAATGGGTACGACCAGTACCGCAATATCCAACGGGTCGAGCAGGTCTCCAACAATTTTTCGTTCGGGTTCGGAGGTTTGCGCAAGCTTGACTATAGCTTCTTTCAGTTCTGCAATACCAACGCCGTTGAGCGCGCTGCCGTAAAAGTGTCCCTCTTTGGCGGCAAAGCTTTCGGGGAGCGTATCCGACTTGTTGTGGAATATCACAAAAGGAATATTCTTTTGCCCGATTTTTTCAATCAAAGCGGTATCTTCGGGACTTTCCGTCTCACCGTCAAGCACCACTACCGCAATGTCCGTCTTGTTCAGCATCTGGTAGCTTTTCTTTACACGAAGCGCGCCAAGCTCACCCTCGTCGTCAATGCCGGGGGTGTCTATCATCACCACGGGACCTATGGGGAGAAGCTCCATAGCCTTTACCACAGGGTCGGTGGTAGTTCCCAAAACGTCGGAAACAATTGCAATGCTTTGGTTTGTAAGAGCGTTCATAACGCTGGATTTTCCTGCATTACGCCTGCCGAAAATGCCGATGTGAACGCGGTTTGCAGAGGGTGTTTCGTTAAGTCCCATAAAATCAGCTCCTTATAGTTCTAACAATCAATGAAAGTGAACAGCCGTTTCAGCCGAACGGTTTGTACCGGAAAAATCTTACAAATTCCAGATAATAATTACCGCAGCACAGGTCGCGATAACAAATCCCGCGATAACGTACACAAATGCGTACTTTTTCACATGTCCGCCGCTTTCCGCTCCCGACGAAGTACTTTCTGGGAGCAGATGCGCTTTCCTCATAATATTTGACAGCGGCTTGTAGATAAGCATGGTCAGAGCGCTGTTCAGCGCGCCTTTCATCAGGTTAAACGGCAGAAATGCGGGAAGCAGCATACCTGCCACAACCTCGCGTGGAGTACCCATATAGATCGGTGTAACCAGATAGTTCCATGCCAGCATGATAAAGGTCATGAAAACCGTGCCGCATATAAGACCGATGACAGCGCCCTTTATGGAGCGCATTTTTTTGTAGATAAGCGCAGCCGTACACGCAAATGCGGACGTCCCGATAAAGTTCATCAGCGCGCCTATGGGTCCCGTGTCGCTTGTAGTGACCATTTCTACCAGCGATACCACAGCCGACATCAGCAGCGAAGCGAGAGGTCCGTACATAAAGCCGCCGATGGCGATTATCACGTCCTTGGGTTCATATTTCAGAAACAGTACTGCGGGTATCCTGAAAAAAAGCATTGCCATATAGGCGAGAGCGGTCATTACCGCAAGGGTCACCATTTTTTTCGTGTCCATACGGGAGCGTCCCTTGTTTTCGAGTGTTACTGATTTTTCCATAATAAAACCACCTTTTAATAAAATATTAATAAAGCAGTCTGCAACAGAAAAAAACG
>CAMWVO010000248.1 GCA_947177695.1 uncultured Clostridia bacterium | reverse complement strand
AGCGGATAGAGTCCGCACCGTAGCGTTCGCCCAGTACCAGCGGGTCGATAACGTTGCCGAGAGATTTGCTCATCTTCTGACCGTTAAAGGTTATCCAGCCGTGTACGGCAAGGTGCTTGGGCAAAGGCAGATCCAAAGCCATAAGCATTGCGGGCCATATGATAGCGTGGAAACGCATGATATCCTTTGCGACCATGTGGACGTCCGCGGGCCAGTATTTTTCATAATCGCTGTGAGCGGAATTTTCGTAACCCAAAGCTGTGATATAGTTGGAAAGAGCGTCTATCCATACATAGACAACGTGCTTTTCGTCAAAGGTAACGGGTATGCCCCACTTGAATGAGGTTCTCGATACGCACAGGTCTTCAAGACCGGGCTTGATAAAATTGTTTACAAGCTCCTGCGCGCGGGTCTTGGGACGGAGGTAATCGGTCTCCAGAAGCAGCTTTTCGATACGCTCCGCAAAGGGGGACATCTTAAAGAAGTAGGATTCCTCCTTTGCCTCCTTGACCTCACGGTGACATTCGGGACAGCAGCCGTTTTCGTCAAGCTGGGATTCCGTCCAGAAGCTTTCGCAGGGAGTGCAGTATTTGCCCTTGTATTCGCCCTTGTAGATGTACCCTTTATCGTAAAGAGCTTTAAAAATTTTCTGTACCGCTTCAACGTGGTAGTCGTCGGTTGTGCGGATATAGCGGTCGTAGCTGATGTTCATGTACGACCAGAGGTTCTTGAAAATCTTAACGATATCGTCAACATACTGCTTTGGGGTAACGCCCTGCTCGGCAGCCTTTTCCTCGATCTTCTGACCGTGTTCGTCCGTGCCTGTGAGGAACATAACGTCATAGCCCTGCATACGCTTGTAGCGGGCGATAGAGTCGCAGGCGACCGTTGTATAGCAGTGACCGATATGGGGATTTCCCGACGGATAATAAATGGGGGTGGTGATGTAAAAGGTTTTGTTTGACATTTTAGTTTCCTCCGAGCTTTGATGATATTGTTCTTATTATACCCCCAAATGTGCGTTTTGTCAATCGGAGGAAAAATCAAATTTTTTAAATTGAATCCCCTCGGTTATTCACCGCAGACAATTTTGATCTCAGGGAAGCTTTCGGCAAACTCAGCCAGTTTTTCATCGGTGATCAAGTCGCCGTATGGATTGACAGACTTCAGCGAATTTGAACTGCCCAAAACAGAAATATCGCTTATCCTGTTTCCCGATATGTTACAGTATTCTATGCTTTTAAGCCCTGCTATAACGTCAATATTTTCGATATTGTTTCCCGCAAGCGAAAGGCTTTCAAGATTATCCAGCCCTTTTAAAGCGGAAATGTCCGAAATAGAATTATTATTAGCGCCAAAGCCTTTCAAGCCCGTCATACCGCTTAAAACGGAAATGTCCGAAATAGAATTATTATTCGCACAAAAATCTTTCAAGCCTGTCATACCGCCGATAAAATCTATGCTGTCAGCATTGCACCCCGATATATCCAGTTCAGTCAGATTATCCAGAGCCGAAAGATAAGAAACATCTCCCAAAGGATTTCTTGACAGAGTTAAAGATTCAAGACTTGTCAGCGAACTGACGATCTCCGCATTTTCAATACCTGCGCCGCTTATGCAAAGGGTTTTCAAATTTTTCAGTTCCAATAAAAATCCAATATCCGAAATGCTTGTATCCCAAAATATCAGAGATTTTAAATTTTGCAGATTATTAAAAAAATCTGTATTACCTAAATTACAATTTTCAAAATACAAACTGCTGAGATCAATATTGTTTTCGTTTCCGAAAGATAATTTTTCAAGGTCGCAGTTTATGAATTGCAAGCTTTTCAAGTTCGGCATATTTTCAAAAATATATGACAGATCTTCAATATCGCTGTCGTAAAAAAGTAATTCCTTTACATTTTCATTTTTTACAGCCGATATGTCGGCAGTTTCCGAAAAAGAAAGACTTTTAAGACTTTCCAAGCTGCTGAGCAGGCTCAGGTCTATATCTTCGGAAGGCGAAGAAACTCTAAGGTAATTAAGATTTTTCAAAAGGCTAAGCTTTTCCAGATCTTCATTTGTGTAGGTGCCTCCCGTAAAAGAGGGCAAATTGATCATATTTATGTCGGTATTGTAATTGCGTTCCGAAATATTTACTTTTAAAGGCAATACTTCGGAGGTTTTCGCAGTCTCCCTTTTCAGATGTTCAAACAATTCGGAACGCCAGCCGTCTGCTGTTCGTACAAGCCTGATCGGATGTGTTTCCGTCCATTCTTTTTCGTCGTTTTCCTGACGGGCAGCATATTCAAAAACAACCTCGTCATCGTTCTTTTCGACCAGCCGATATTCTCCTCCCTTAAAGTATATTGTGCCTCCCGCTTCACCGATAATAAAATACAATTCATCACCGACAGTTAAAAATCGTTTGTCAGACATTATTTCGTCAACAGCGTCCTGCGTAAAAACGGACTGCAAATACTTATAGAAGCTCTGATAAGTCGAAACATATGCATATTGAGCAACCTCATTTTTTTCACGGTCGTAGTATGAAGCGCAGACTTCTCCGTTCTTATCAAGAAAGTGTGCGGGCGTTTCGCTGGTAGTACGGATACTTATGTCATCTAAAGGCTCTATCATATCAATAAAAAGCCAAGCTCTTATGAAAACGTCATACTGCTCGTCGCTTAAAAAGTCCAGCTCGCTCCTTATCTGCCATTTGTCTTTGTAAATCAGACCGTCAATATATTTTTCCGCGTCAAACTCATATTCTCTTGATACGGCAATATCGGCGGACAATTCCGATACGGAAGTTTCCGCAGTATGCTCCGTTTTGAAATTTTCAGCGGCTGCCGCAGTCTCTGCCGCCGCCGTAACATTCTGCTCTGTCTGCGGGGACTGCGCTTCCGAATTGCATCCCGCCAGCAGCAGTGCGGACAATGCCAAGGTCAAAACAACTTTTCTTTTCATGCAGACTTTCCTCCTTAAGCTTTTGGAACTGTTTTTACCGGCTCAGGTCGGCGACGATAAGCTTACTGTCTCCGTTTGAGATAACGGCAGTATCATTGTCGGCAAACCAAATACTGCGGTAGGTAATCTTGTCGCGGCACAGTACTTCATATTCACGGATAATGTCGCCCGTATCGGGGTCTATAATACAAAAAGCGTATGGTGTTTCCAATTTATCCGGAGTTGCCAGAAAAGCTATAAATTCGCCGTTTTCGGGCATTGCATACTCGTAGCTTATATAGTCGCTGTCCGAAAGCGGGCAATCGAAGCCGTGCTGTTTTTCTCCCGTTTCAATATCCGTGATATATATGTCGCCGCGCACGCCGTCGGGGAATTTGTCGGCATGTTCGTTTTCTATAAAGTACTGGCTGTATATTTTACCGTCATGAAAGCCAAACGGCGTATGCCATACGGTATCGGGAATATCAATAGCGGAGCCTGTTTCAAAATCGTATATGCCGAAGCCAAAGCTTTCTATATCTCCGCATTTCTGATACACAAAACGGTTTTCGTCAATTTCAAAAAGAAATCTGTAGCCGTAATTTTCCGAATCTTCCCATACGCCGCCCTCTAAAATTGTCACATTTTTATCGGTATCGATAATGTCATAACCGTACTCCGCAATGCTGTGACCGCACACGTTGAACGAAATTGTTTCGGGAGCATAGTCGGCAATGTCACAGGTGTAATCATTGTAAACTGTAATGACTTTGTCGCTGTCGTTTTCTTTGCTCCAAACATGAAGTTTGCAGAGACAGCTGTCGTCCGTTTGGCTGATGAAGCTTCTACCTCCTGCGGGAATGTCAACTTTTGCTTCAAGGGTCTGCGTGTTTATGTCGTAAAAGTGCGGGCAGTCTCCAAGCAGTTCGCAGTAAATGCTGCCTTTCAGATATCCAAGTCCCGAGCGGCCGCCGTTTAGCTTTGCTGTATTTAATAGCTTCATATTTTCGGGCAGTGTCAATTCGGGTTCGGACTGTTCTTCGGCGGACGTTTCCGTTTCCGAAATTGAAGTCTCCTCGGTCTGCTCTGTTTCGGGATTTGCGGCAGCCTGCGCAGTTTCCGACATAGTCTCCGCCGCCGTAACATTCTGCTCTGTCTGCGGGGACTGTCCCTCCGAATTGCAGG
>CAMWVO010000247.1 GCA_947177695.1 uncultured Clostridia bacterium | reverse complement strand
TCCCCAAGCTTCGAGGTAACAGACGGATCAATATCGGAAATATCCCCCGTTTCAATAAGAGCCGCTCCGTAAATTGGAGCAATGGGCGGATAAAGCTCCTGTACAAGCATTACATCGACCCAAACCCTGTCCCCCGTTTTAAATCCGTCAAGGGAAACTCCGCTCACGTCAAAGCCCGCAGCCTCCGCGTCGGAAGCGGGGTGTATATTCAAAATGTCAATTCCGGAAAGCGTTCCGTATTTTTCCGCAGGGACAAGAAAGCACCCAGTCTCCGTGCGCACAAAATATCCGCTGTGACGCGTTACAGGCGGCTGATCCGTCTTTTCGCCGATAACTGCGTGGATACCGCAGTCCTCCAATTCTAAAAGCGCTTGGTCGGCAATATTGGAAACGTCTCCCTCCTCAATGAGCCTTAACCCGTAAATGCGGGCTTGTCCGGGATATGATGCCGCAACATCTCCTATGTCAACCTCTATTTTGTCTCCCGTTTTCAGGCTGTCCATAGGGACTTCGCCTTTTTCGCCCTCTGCAAAATGAATTTCTATAGGTGCATAATATGTTTCGACATAACTGTGCGGCTGCAAATAAGTGCCTTCAAAAATTATAAAGTCGGTGTTGCTTCGCATATAGTATCCGGTTATGCTGCCGATCTCGTCGTTGAATTCGGTATTTTCCGCATCTGAATGTTCCGAAAATGCTACCGTGTTAATTTCGGTATCTTCCGTCTTTGACTGCTCTATTTCTGACAATGTGCGCTCTGCTGAGACCGCATTGTCTGTCCCGGTATCTTCCGCCTTTGAGCAGGCTGAAAGCAGTAACGCTGTAAGCAGAAGTATCGGCAGGACTATGTACTTTAGTTTGGACTTCATTTTAAATTCCCCTTTGTATAAATTTGTTTTGTTAATACTTATTGCATATTAAAAACATAAAATCTCTTGTTCTATAAGACGAATTTTCGTAAAAAAATCTTACAGCTTCGGGAAAATTTATTTCTTAAGAATTTCCTTGCAGACCTTATAGTCGGGCATGATATCGCCTACCACCGCCCAGAACGCCGCGCTGTGGTCAGGTACGACAAAGTGGGCGTACTCGTGGACGAACACATACGCCGCGCATATTTCGGGATACAGCGCAAGTCTGCTGTTCATCACTATCTTCTCCTCTGAGATGTGACAGCTTCCCCATCGGGAACTCATTTCCCGTATCTGCAATTCGGCTTGCCTGACGTCATAGCCTTTCGCACTAAACATCAGCCGTGTGCGCCTGTTAAGGGTCTCAAACAGCTTTCGGGTCTCCTCGGCGTAGAATTTTTCCAGCACTTTTCCGACCCTGTTTTCATACCGCACTGTGACAACGATTTTATCCTCCCCGACAGAAACATTTTCCTGCGCCGCGTAGGATATGCTCTCGTCAATATCTATACGCAAAGTATAATATTTACCAAAATAACAAAAAGTATCGCCGTTTTGATAGTTTTCCGAGGACTTCGGCAGCGCGGGAGCGTTCTCACGCTTGGAAAAACCCTCCAGCGCGGAGAAGATAAAATCCGATTTTTCTCTGATAAAGTCCTCGATAAACTTTACAGGCACACGCGTGTTCGCACTGATATAAACTATCCCGTCGGGCTTTACCCGCAGATTTACGTTTTTTACCCTTTTTCGTGTCAGCACCCACCGCACTTCCCTGCCGCCGCAGACAAGCACTCTTATACCGTTACCGTCCACTGTAGTCCTCTTCCACTGTAATAACGGTGTTGAACCGTTCGTCCCTGTTTCGGATATTCTGCTTGATCTGGTTCGCTATCCTGTCCCGCTCGGAGGGTGAGCCCGCGTCGGTGAGAACAAGGTCGAAGATAAGGTTTATGCGGTTTTCGCCGTCGGTAATTCTGAAATCGTGAATATTGCAGTGGGGAAAAACCTCCCTTGCGCACTCCAGAACCATGGCTTTAAGACCGTCCACGTACTCGTTGTTAACGGTTATGGGGTCGGTGTGAATGACCGTTTGAATGCCCATTTCACTGAAAATCTGCCGCTCCACGTCGTCGATTATCTCATGGATATGCACCATGTCCGAATCGTCGGGGACTTCCGCGTGTACCGAAGCGAAAACTCTTCCCGGACCGTAATCATGTACCATAAGGTCGTGTATGCCCACAATTTCGCCGCGGGACATGATTATCCCGCTGAGGGTGTCGATGGTCTCGCGGGAGGGCGGAGTGCCCAGAAGCAGGTCGATGGTCTCCTTGGCAAGGTTATAGCCGCCGTAGACGATATACGCCGCAACAACAATGCCCACAAAGCCGTCGATCTGGAACGGCAGGAATTTTCCGACAACGGTAGCCGCAACCACCGCGCTTGTGGAAATAACGTCGTTTATGCTGTCGCGTGCGGTGGCTTTCATTACAGTGGAATTTATTTTTTTCGCGATAAAGCTGTAGCAGAAGTACATCCAAAGCTTGACAAGCACAGAAGCCGCCAGAATTATTATCATAGGCAGACTGAAAATAACCTCTTCGGGATTTGCAATTTTCTCAATGCTTCCCTTGAAAAGCTCGAAGCCCACGAGCAGAATGATAAAGGAAACTATCAGCGAGGAAATGTACTCAATCCTGCCGTGACCGAAAGGGTGCTCGCGGTCGGGCTGACGGGTGGACATCTTCGCGCCGATTATCGCCACAAGGCAGCTTCCCATATCGGACAGGTTGTTGAACGCGTCCGAGGTGACGGCAATGCTGTTCATAAGCGTACCCACAGTAAGCTTCAGTCCGAACAGGAACAGATTGCATACCGCCCCAAGCACGCCGCCAAGCACGCTGTAGCTTTGCCTTACGTTTTTGTCAGACACATTTTCGCAGTCCTTAACAAAGGTTTTTGTCAGAAATTTTATCATGAACGGTTATGCCCCTTTTCTCAAATATTAAATAAGGGTACCGTCGGGTACCCTTAACTCTTACAATACAGTAAGCAATATATATGCGGCAGCGGCAAGGATTATTACAGCCGCCGCGGCTATAAGAAGCCACACAAGCTTTTGGGGCTGTCGCTTCTTTTTCGGTTTTTCCATATCTTCCATAACAGAGAACGTCTCTTTCATGTCAAGCTTCATATCCTTGATGTCCTGCCTTAACTGGCGGATCTTCTCCTCCTCCGAGGCTTTCATTCTCATTTTCGGCATAATATCCTCCGCAGGTTATCGGTCGGACGCTTCCGTATGCTCAGCCTTTTCCGCTTCCCTGGCAAATTTCGACGCCTTTATCATTATCGCGCATTCAAGACGCTTTTTCTGTATCTCGCAGGAAAGCTTGTGAGCTGTAAGAATATTTCCCGTATAGACGTAGTTGTTGGCATTGCAGCCGCCGCTGCAATAAAATCTCGCCCAGCACTTCACGCAGTCCTCCTTGGAATAGATATGCGCTCCCGCAAAGCGGTTCTTGATATCCCTGCTGAACGTTCCGTCGTTTATGTTTCCCATTTTGTAGTCGTCATATCCGACAAACTGGTGGCATGGGTAAATATCCCCGTCGGGATTAACGGCGACGTATTCGTTTCCGCTGCCGCAGCCGCGGAGCCTCTTTATTGCGCAGGGACCCTGATCCAGATCCAGCATAAAGTGGAAGAAGTTGAAATGCTTGCCCTGCCTGTCGTGTTCGAGGATTATCTCCGCCAGACGCTCGTACTCCGAAAAAATTGCGGGAAGCTCCTTTTCGGTCAGCGCATAGCTTGCGGAAGCTTCGCTTGTAACCGGTTCTACCGATATCTGGTCGAAGCCCTGCTCGTACAGGTGAAGCACGTCCTCGGCGAAATCAAGATTATATTTTGTAAACGTCCCGCGGACGTAGTAATTTTCATAGTTTCTCTTTTGTGCAAGGGTCTTGAACCTGTCCATTATTCTGTCGTAGCAGCCCGTGCCGTCAACGCGCTTTCTCACGCGGTCGTTGACTTCCTTTCGTCCGTCCACGGAAAGCACCACGTTGGACATTTCCTTGTTTATGAAATCCATTTTCTCCTCGTCAAGGAGTAAACCGTTTGTTGTTATCGTAAATCTGAAACGCTTGCCGAATTCCTTTTCCCTGCTTCTGCCGTACTCCACAAGCTGTTTTACCACGTCCCAGTTCATAAGAG
>CAMWVO010000246.1 GCA_947177695.1 uncultured Clostridia bacterium | reverse complement strand
ATTCAATATCGTTAGAATAAAATGTTGAATATTTACTATGCTCATTGTCTAAAAATATAGAAGCGCCGTTTGCTATTCCATACTCAAATATGATTTTATCTGTTTCATTTTTATAGAAAAGAGTAACAACAAATGACGAATAATTTCCCTCCGATAAACTAAATCCGTCGGGTACGTATCCTAATCTGAAACTGTCGTCAAAATTATCAAACGTCAATTCATCACCAACAAATTCATATTCATCATATTTGTAAAAAACGCTCCGAAAAACATTCTGCACAGCCGCAAAAACACTCGGCTGGGTAAGAAGCACTCCGAAAAAGATACCGAATACCGCCGCAAGAGATACGACAGCTTTTACACAGCCCCGAACGTATTTTTTGATACGGTCTTTTCTCCCGACAGAATTTATGAATTTTTTCATATCTCTGTCAAATTGCGGTGAAAGCTCGTACTTTTCGGCTGCAACTATCCTATCGACTTCTTCCAGTTCCTCGTCCATACACTCCTTGAGAGCCTCCGCCAAAACGATATCAAATATTTTATCTTTCGCCGCTGCGTTCATCAAAATAATCCCTCCAGCTTTTCCTTTAAAATTTTTCTGCCTCGGTAAATGCGGGTCTCAACCGTCCTCGGCGGTATATTAAGCAATTCGGAGATTTCGTTTACGCTGAACTCATACACGATTTTCAGCAAAAGCGTATCTCTGTAGATACTGTCAAGCCTTTTCAGTTCCTGTATAAGCTCCCTGTAACCGAGGTCGGTCAATATTTCATTTACTATTTTGTCGGGTATGCAGTCGTTGTTATTTAGCTTTTCCACCTTGTCGTAATGCTCCGCTTCAAGATTATCACGAGCCTTGTTTTTTACCATAATCACAATCAGAGCCTTTGTTCTGCGGCTTTCCACAACAGATATGTCGGTAATTGTCTCGGCAATTTTCAAAAAGCAGTCCTGTACAGTTTCCTTGACTAAATCCTCATTTTGCAATATGGACATTGCCAGTTTTGACATCATATCCTTGTATGTATTGTAAAGATGTTCAAATTTTTCCCTATCGCTCGGCTCGTCAATAAGCGCAAGGCATATCCCAAGCATAATTTTCACTTCCCAATAATTAATTATATTTTTCAAATTCAATCCATATAAGATTTTCTTCGCTAATAATATCGTTGTAGGATATACCCAAACCGTTTTGCTCAAATATGCTGTAGCAATCGCCCTCAATTTCAAGCTCATGCCTTGAGAACCCTGCTTTGACAATATTATTTTCGTTGTCGAGCAGCTTTGTATCAACTCCGTTTGCAAGAATAACATATTTCTTGTCTTTTTCCTTTGCAAGAGCCTCTAAAATGGGTGAAGAACCGCCACTCTCGCTGTCATTTACACTTACGCTCATTGATTCGATATTGTTTCCAAGAAAAATTATTTTACCTGCTTCTTCAAGATTTTTTGTGAAAATATAACATTCCCGAACGCCGCTTGTACGATTTTCCGCCACATTAAAGTAGGTTGCATAGCAGATTGACAAGTAACAACCATTTTCATTGTATAGCTTTGATGTTTGCCTATCATTAACAGCGCCGTAAACCGATATGTTGAAAAGCTTTTTATATTTCTTTTTGTTAAACTTTTTTCTTAAGTCTACAGGCTTATGTATATACGACTGGGAAACGGTTTCCGCATTGAGTACGTTTTTGTATTCATCATGTTGTTTTGTCGGAAGGGTCGCAAACTCATTTAAAAAAAATCCCGACTCTTTCTGTCCGCCTGCAAGACCAGATATTATAAATGCTATAAAACATATTGCCAATACACTTGCCGCTACAATGCCAATCTTTCTCATTTTCTCACTTTCTTTCCATTCAAGAATATGAAAATCCTTTCAAATGATTTTTAACAACTTAAAATACCATTTTTATATGTAAGCTTGCAAGTCATAGCTTTTAGTCTATTATAATTACCGCTTTGTACGGTTTTAATAGCTGAATTAAAGACCTCTCTCATAAAGAGCGCTCTATTACGGTCGCTGTTGCGATCTTCGTAAGCTTCCGTACAAATGCCGAACGTTCCTTTTGCATTTTCCTTGATAAACTCTCCGAGACCGCCGGGTAAACCTGTGAAATTGCCGTTTGCGTCCTTGCCTATATCAAACACCGAGCCGCCGCCAGCTTCTTTAAGGAATTGTTCGGCAGACTGGAGATATGCAAGCGAAAGCCCCCCTGCCTTAGCCTCGTCTCTATGTCCGCTTACCTGATAAATATACTGGAGGTCGTGTGCATATTCCGAAAGCGCTCCCTTTGCAAGTTCAAGCTTGTCGTCTGAAATAGTACCCGTAACGGTCATATCGTAACCCCACACCTCAAATTGCAGTTCGTCATTTTCGGAAAGTTCTATTCCTACATTAGACAGAGCAGAGGAAATTATATTTTGATACTTTACTTTTGTCGCTTCAAGTCTTGCTTCATCTTCAATCCTTATACCCTCAGAAACATCGGGAAACGTATGTAAAAGATCAACTTCCCATTCCTTAAGTTCTTCACCTCTTCTTATTTTTTCGATAACGGCTTCCCTGTCCGCCGTTACTTCGGGTGATGAATACAAACGCGGGGGAACACGATATAACGGGTCTGTACGCCACAACTTATTTTTGAGAGCAGCTTTATCGGTCGATATATCCCCATAGTATGGTCGCTGCGGATCACGTCTAACAGGTTCTTCTGCCTTCCGAGAGATTTTAACGGTATCTACATTCTTGTTGCTTCTAAGTTTAGGAAGAGGTACATTAGCACCGCTTAAATAGAATTTTTTGTACCATTGCCATATTGGGCTGTTGTTATTGATTTTCATAAAAATCCCTCCATAAAATTTTTTAACAGCTTAAAATGCCGTTTTTATATGTAAGCTTGCAAGTCATAGCTTTTAGTCGATTGTAGTCGCCATTTTGAACTGTTTCAATTACCGAGTTAAAGGTTTCACGCATATAAAGCGCTTTTTCAATATCCTTTTCGCGGTACTTGTTTTCCTTGCTTACGCCGCGTCCAAACTCTCCTACAGCGTTTTTCTTAATAAATTCACTTAAACTTTCGGGCAAGCCGGTAAAATTGCCGCTTCTGTCTTTGCCTATGTCAAATACCGAGCCGCCGCCCGCTTCTTTAAGAAATTTTTCAGCAGACCAAAGATAAATAAGTGGAAAACCGCCTTTTATAGCTTCGTCACGATGAAAATGGTGGTAATAATTTTGAAAATCAATAGCATTATCGGAAAGTTTTTCGTTTAGTGCTTTTAATTTTTCTTCATCAATGTTCCCGCTGACGATTATTCCATATCCCCATACATCAAATTGAAGTTCATCATCTTCCGAAAGCTCTATACCAATTTCAGAAAGTGCAGATGAAATCAGATTTTGAAAATTTCTTGTTGTTCTTTCAAGTTTAGCTTCACTTTCGAGCCGAATGCCTTCATCAACATTTGGAAACGTTCTTAAAAGCTTGCTTTCCCATACTTTGAGTTCTCCGCCATTCCTATATTTTTCGAGAGCAGCTTCTCTGTCTGCCGTTACCTCGGGAGACGAAAATAAACGTTGAGGAATAATATATTCAGGGTTTGTCCTCCACTCTCTTTCACGCAGGGAAGCATTGTCGCCCTTTAGTGCCTGACGATATTGCTGTGGCAGACTATTACTCAATGTGCAGCCGTGCGTATCGTAATAATAATCGCAGAATTCCTCAAATGTAACGTCTTTCAGCGGCTCACCGCTGTTCAGCATTTTCTCAATTTCAGCGTTGCGCATAACACGTTTTGCACGCCAAGAGATTTGAACGGTATCCTCGTTTTTAACACTTTTACTTTTTTGATTGAAAGCAATTTTTCGAGAAGTTCTTCCAAGAAAAAAGTCTAAAGCCCATTTTTGGAGTAAATCGGTGTTATTAGTTTTCATAAAAATTCCTCCATAAAATTTTTTGAACACGATTAAAATATAGTGGATTTAGAATGAATATAATTCCCCCATATTTTTTCACTTCTATATAAAAGACGGTACAGAACGGAAAATCACGTCAAATTCTTCGTAGAAATTTTTTATTTTGTATCTTTGCACAATATTTTAGCAAAAACTTATATAATATTAACAAGAGAAAT
>CAMWVO010000245.1 GCA_947177695.1 uncultured Clostridia bacterium | reverse complement strand
GTCTATCATATTGTTGCCGCTGAGGATATTGCCGCCGATCTCGGCGTGCTTGCGCATAAGGGCATATTCGCTGTCGGTAAGTCTGCCGGGTTTGTTGAGTATTGAGTCGGGTATGCCTATCTTTCCGATGTCGTGGAGCAAGCCGATATATTTAACATTTGAAACGCGCTCCTTGCTGTAGCCCAGCTCCTGAGCAAGGGCGGAGGAGTATTCAGCCACGCGGTAGGAGTGACCCTTTGTGTACTCGTCCTTTGCGTCTATGATATTTGCAATGGTGGTAATAGTCTGCAATGTAACACGTTCAAGCTGCTTCTGCTTATCGTCTATGGATTCGATATATTCGTCGTTCTGTATCACAATTTTGTTATACAGCACCGACGCGATATAAGCAAACACAAAGCAGAAAAGTATCATGCCCAGCTGTATTTCAACGTCCTTTATATCGTCTGAGGTCACCATGCCGATAATAAAGAAACGTATCACGCACGCAATATTAGCCGCAAGCGCAACGCTGCCCATAACAAGCACAAGCCTCGGCGAGTGGTACAGGACTATCAGCGAAAGCATTGGGATAATGTAACCGTATGTCATTACGGTGTTCGTATTCAGCAGCACGAAAGTGTACATCAGAAGATATCCCGATACCGCATAAAAGCGCAGCCTTTGGCTTTCCGGGTCTCTGATGAAGTAAATAAGGCACGCGACTGCCGGTATTATTGTGACCGAAAGGAACATCGCAATATACGTACTGTCACGGTGTCCGCGAACAAATTCGCCCATATATGTCACCGTAAGCACAACGACTATCGCAAGCCAGCCTATCATCAGGTATCTGTTGATCTTTCTCAGTTGTCTGTGCATAAAAAGCCCTCCTTAACATTATCTCAAATCAAATCGGGTTTTCCTAAACGCAACTATCTTGTAAACAGCCGATTAATTTCGGACTTTATTGTAGATTATATCACAAAATTTCCCATTCGTCAACAGTTTTGCGGTTTAAATCGAATTTGCAGTTTTTTTGCATACAGACCGCGCTGCTGTACAAATGTTACTTTCAGGTAACTATGTCACAAAAAAGTGCCTGCTTTACAAATCTGTAAAGCTGTGATATGATATAGTCAGAAAAAATTAATGCCGAAGCTTCGGAAAAATACCGGTGCATACGTATCTTTCTCAGCTTTTCGGCGGTTTGTAACGGAGGGATCATTCATGGCGGCAATTTCTGCGTCAAACGAAAAATTAATGTACCTTATAAAATATCTGCTTTCGGAAGACCCGAACTATTCAAATACGGACATTCCGAAAGACGAGACAATGCAGTTTCAGCTTCTGCGCTCGCTGATGAATATTCGTCCGCCGAAGCCTGTCACAGAGGAATTTTTAGCTGTTCAGGACGAATTTCTGCGTAAGGAAACTGCCCGAAAAGGCATTACAGATATTGCGGATCTCAAGCCTGCCGAAAAAAATATTTATCTTTGGAAAGGCGATATCACAACGCTGAAATGCGGAGCGATCGTTAATGCCGCAAACTCTCAAATGCTGGGCTGTTTTCAGCCCTGTCACAGCTGTATCGACAACGCCATACACACCTTTGCGGGAATACAGCTCAGGCTTGAATGTGCCGAGATAATGCGCAGGCAGGGCGGCGAGGAGCCTACCGGCACGGCTAAGATAACATCTGCATACAATCTGCCCTGCGGTCATATTATCCACACTGTCGGACCTATCGTAAGCGGCAGACTGAACGAAGCTCATTGCAGACTGCTTGAAAGCTGCTACAGTTCCTGCCTTGAAACAGCCGTACGGAATGATGTAAAAAGCGTTGCTTTCTGCTGTATTTCAACGGGAGTT
Organism: uncultured Clostridia bacterium; assembly: GCA_947177695.1. GTDB lineage: Bacteria > Bacillota > Clostridia > Oscillospirales > Ruminococcaceae > RGIG8773. The sequence continues at coordinate 2,299 of CAMWVO010000245.1, read as the reverse complement.
TTCGGTTTTCCGCAAAGAGAAGCGGCGGAGATTGCTGTACGAACAGTCAGAAATTTTCAAAAAAATCACGATATTAAAGTGGTATTTAATGTTTTCAAACAGGACGACTTTGATATCTACAGCGGACTTCTCGGCTGAACAAGTCTCTGAAAACACAAAAGCATTTCAGAAAACATTTACAAATAAAGCACGGCATCACTTTTTCCAAAGCGATACCGTGCTTGATTTTAATTACAGAAAAATTTTACTCCTCAGCAACGCTCTCGGCTGCGGCAGTCTGAACTGCACCGCTTTCCTCCTGCGCGCCGACCTCGGACAGCTCTTTTCCCAAAAGCGCGGGAAGCTCCATTCCAGCCTGCTTGAACACTTCGTTAAGCGGAGGAACGGCTTTCATCATGCCCGCGATAAAATCTGCGGTAGCGGTGTTTCCGTCGCCGTTTTTGCCGCTGTCCCAGACAGTGACCTTGTCGATCTTGATATTCTTGATAGCGTCAACCTGAATGCGCATAAGCTCTTCAAGCTTGTCGGCAACAACCATTTTAACGGCAGAATCCGCGTCGCCGGCAGCTTCGATAAGGGAACGCATACCCTCCGCCTGCTTCTGGAGAATCTCCTGCGCACCGCGGGCTTCGGCTTCCATTTTGGCGTAAAGAGCGTCCGCCTCGCCTCGTGCTTTGCGGCGGAGAACCTCTGCTTCCGCTTCTGCTGCGATCTCGGCTTTTTCCTTTTCGATGCGAGCCTTTACGATGATATCGGCTTTCTGTGTAGCCATCTCAACCTCGGCACGCTTTTCCTCGGCTTCGCGCTGAGCTTCGTAAGCTTCTTCCTTAGCCTTTGCAGCCTGAACGGCTTCCGCGGAAATAGCGATCTTGAGGGCTTCCGCTTCCTTTTCGCGGCGGTTTGCTTCGGACTGCGCAACGGAAACCTTGGCGTTGTTTTCACCTTCGATAGCCGCAGCGTTTGCAGCCGCAACCTGGATACGCTGCTCTTTCATAGCGTTAGCCTGACCAATCTCACCGTCTCTGCTGGTCTGGGCGACAGCGATCTTAGCGTCGTTTGTTGCCTTTGCGTCAGCCTCGGCTTCTTTCTGACGGCGTACAGCCTCAGACTGCGCAACCGCTATCTTAGCGTCATTTTCACCCTCGATAGCAGCAGCATTTGCAGCGGCGACTTGAATACGCTGATCCTTTCGGGCGTTTGCTTCACCGATAGCGCCGTCTCTGTCCTTTTCGGCAACGCTTTTCTTCGCATCGTTGATAGCCTTTGCGGCAGCCTCTTTACCGAGAGCGTCTATGTAGCCAGACTCGTCGTTGATGTCGGTAACGTTTACGTTGATAAGTCTCAGACCGATCTTTTTCAGCTCTATCTCAACGTTGTTGGACACCGCAACAAGGAACTTGTCACGGTCTGTATTGATCTCCTCTATCTCCATTGTTGCGATTACCAGACGGAGCTGTCCGAAAATAATATCCTTGGCAAGTTCCTGAATTTCCATCATTTTAAGTCCCAGCAAACGCTCGGCGGCGTTCTGCATGATACCCGGCTCGGTGGAGATACCTACCGTAAAGCGGGACGGAACGTCCACACGGATATTCTGTTTGGAAAGGGCGTTTTTCAGGTCCACGTTAATGGAAATAGGTGTCAGATCAAGGTACTGGAACGACTGGATTATCGGTACGATAAAAGCCGCGCCGCCGTGGATACATTTTGCGCTCTTCGCCTGACCGTTCTTGTCGGTACCGACTTTACCGTAAATTACCATAATTTTGTCCGAGGGACACTTTCTGTACCGCGAAAGAATTGCCGCCACCGCAGCGAAAATGACCACCGCAATGACGCACACAGCGATCAAGGTTTCAGGATTTCCCATATTTCATACCTCCAATAATGATATTTTATGTAAAAATAATTATGTACGTTTTTTACTATTTCTTACCGACCTGAAAAAAGACCAGTCTTCAGCCGCCGTAAAAACAGCTGCCAGAAGTTCAAGTAAAATTTCCATATAAACACCTCTGAACTATAAAAATGATTATTTGTTAAGGTAGTATTTACTGTTTTTTGTTTGCGTTAAAATATTTCTTTTTTCCATTATTTTTGTTAAACGCGAAAAAGCGTTGGGATTAAATACCCCTGCTTCTTTGAACGTTACTGCGTATTCTTCCGAAAATGCGCCGCATTCGGTAAGTTTTTTTATTATCATTCTTTTCCTGATAAGCAATACCGGAGGGAAACCCATATTTATCAACGCTCCTTTTTAACAATTACGACCGCTTTTTCTTTTTGGACGGCTTTTTTA
>CAMWVO010000244.1 GCA_947177695.1 uncultured Clostridia bacterium | reverse complement strand
GCGCGACGGTGACGTCCTCAAGCTCGGATTTTCTCATGCCGAAAAAAGGTCCGCCCGAAGCTGTAAGGATTATCTTGTTTACCTGTTTGGGATCGCTGCCCTGCAAGCACTGAAAGATTGCCGAATGCTCACTGTCTATGGGGTATATCTTCACTCCCCTTTTTTTTGCCTCGGACATAACGATATGCCCTCCCGCAACAAGTGTCTCCTTGTTGGCAAGAGCAACGTCTATGCCGTTTTCAATCGCCGTAAGCGTCGGCAGCAGACCAACCATTCCCACCACGGAATTGACAAACAGATCTGCGTTCCTGTCCGACGCTATCTCGCACAGACCCTCCATTCCGCACAGGACTTTAATACCCGTGTCGGCAAGCCGTTCCCGCATTTCAATATAACGGTCGTCCCTGTAAATGCAGACTATTCCGGGAGAAAACTCCCTCGCCTGACTTTCCAGCAAAGCAGTGTTACTGTTTGCCGCCAAAGCCTTTACAGTAATATTATGCTTTCGGCAGACGTCTAATGTCTGCTTTCCGATAGACCCGGTAGAACCGATCAATGTAATAGTTTTCACCTCAAAAAATTCCTTTCAAAAACACATAACAGGCGTACAAAATTTTTTGTACGCCCGATCCGTCCGAATTTTTATCTGAATAAAGTAACGTGGCTTATCGTGAACATCATAAACGGCGCAACGAAAAGCACGCTGTCAAATCTGTCCATAAGCCCTCCGTGACCCGGCATTATGTTTCCGAAATCCTTTATGCCGAACTGCCGCTTTATAAGCGAAGCGGAAAGGTCTCCAACAATGCCGAGCACGCCGCAGCCAAATCCCATGAGCACAAGATACAGATAGTTTACCTCAAAAGGTATCCCACGATACCCCATGACCATACGGTAGAAAAACGCATATACCGCAAAAACCAATCCGACCGTAATAACTCCGCCGACAGCGCCTTCAACAGTCTTTTTGGGGGAAATATCCGGACAAAGCTTGTGCTTGCCGAAAAACGTTCCCACAAAGTACGCTCCCGAATCTCCCAGCCATGCTCCCGCAAGGCACAGGATAACATAGCATATCCCGTGAGTTCCGTCCAGATTTTTAAGTGAAACAAGACAGCACATTGAAAGCGTTGTAAGAAGCGTTACCGCCAGCATACAGCATATTTTCTCAAAAGTAATGGTTTTATGTTCCGCGATATACCCGATAAATACCAGAAAAATGCACAGCGTAGAAACAATGTACTTTATTTCCATACCCTCAATTTCCAAAAGGAACGGCATTACCGCAGCAAAAGCAAAACACACAACACTGTGGAATTTGTGCTGAATGCACTTGCAGGCTGACAACAGCTCATACAGCATAATAACGGCTATCGCCGCAACGGTAAGGTTGTAGACAGGGGTCGCCGACAAAAACAGCACGCCTATCGCTATAGCTATTCCGACCACAGCTGTAATAATTCGGGTAACCATTGTTCCTATCAATCCTTTTCCGTTAAATTTGCTTTTGTATGTACGCTGTCAGCCGTCATACTCCGCCGAAGCGTCTTTTCCTTGACGCAAAATCCTCAAGAGCCTTGTCAAGCTCTTTCGGAGTAAAGTCGGGCCACAGCACGTCCGTGAAATAAAATTCCGCATAAGCTGATTGCCAGATCAAAAAGTTCGACAGCCTTTTCTCTCCGCTCGGACGTATGATCAAATCTGCGTCAGGAATACCTCCGGTATAGAGAAGTCCAGAGATCAATGCCTCGTCAACGTCGGTATGCCTGATCTCCTTATTTTCGACCATAGCCGCGATCTGCCTTGCCGCATGGACGATATCATCCCGCCCGCCATAGTTCATTGCAAGCATGAGCGTCATATCGTCAAAATCGCGGGAATCCCTCTCCAGTTCGGACATTTTATCCGCCATTTCTTTTCCGAAAGCGGATTTGTCCCCTAAAAAGATAAGCCGCGTGTTTTCCTCGGCATATTCCCCTACCTCGTCGATATACTCGCCGAAAAGCTTCATAAGCTCGTCTATCTCGTCCTTAGGTCTGCTCCAGTTTTCGGTGGAAAACGCGTAAAACGTAACGTACTTAATGCCTATCTTCTTACAGTAGCGGGCTATTTTTCTGAATGCTGACGCGCCCTCGCGGTGTCCGAGCTTTCTCGGCAGACCGCGTTTCTGAGCCCATCTGCCGTTGCCGTCCATAATAAAACCGATATGGACAGGAAGTCTGTCAGTTGTTGCAGACAAATAAATCTCCTCCAGCTCTTGCCTTACAGGCGGAAGCAAGTCCCCGCCCTACAGAGTTTTATATAGACATGATCTCTTTTTCCTTTTCCGCAACTGTCGAATCAACATTGTCGCAGAACTTGTCGGTAAGCTTCTGGATATCCTTTTCGAGACCCTTCATGTCGTCCTCGGTGATCTCGCTGTTCTTTTTCATTGTCTTGAACTTTTCAAGAGTATCACGTCTTACGTTTCTGAGAGTTACCTTAGCTTCCTCGCCGAACTTCTTGATCTGCTTAACAAGCTCCTTGCGGCGATCCTCGGTAGGCTGAGGGAAAGCAAGTCTGAGCGCTTTGCCGTCGTTTGTAGGGGTAATGCCTATATCTGAATTTATAATAGCCTTTTCGATAGCTTTAAGCTGAGAAGCGTCCCAGGGCTGGATAAGAAGATTTCTCGCCTCAACAACGGAAATAGCCGCCATCTGCTGAACGGGAGTGGGAGTTCCGTAATAGTCCACCAGCACCTTGTCCAGAACAGCGGGGTTAGCCCGTCCCGCTCTTATTGTTGAAAACTCGTGTTCGAGACTCTTAATGCATTTTTCCATTTTGCCTTCCGCGTTTTTGATCTGTTCGTTCATAAAAATTCTCCTCTTCCCGACAGTAAGATTTTTTGCGTAATACGCCCCTGCCGCAGACAGTATCCGCTTAATTAGGTTTTAACGGTCAATTACAAGCGTGCCTACGCTCTTGCCTACGCACGCGTCGTAGATGTTATCGGGGCGTTTAAGATTAAACACCAGAATAGGAATATTGTTGTCCTTGCACATTGAAGCGGCTGTACTGTCCATGACCGCAAGATTTCTTACCAGAATGTCGTTGAAGCTGAGCTCGTCGAATTTTACCGCGTCGTCGTACTTGTTGGGGTCTTTGTCGTAAACGCCGTCAACCATAGTGGCTTTCAGAACGATATCCGCTTCGATCTCGGCGGCTCTCAGGGTAGAAGCTGTGTCTGTGGAAAAGAACGGGTTTCCCGTACCGCAGCCGAAAATTACCACTCTGCCCTTTTCCATGTGCCGAACGGCTTTGTTTCTGATGTACGGCTCTGCGACCTGGTGCATTGCAATAGCGGTCTGAACTCTTACATCCACGCCGAGAGATTCAAGCACGTCCGCAACCGCAAGAGCGTTCATTGTGGTAGCAAGCATACCTATGTGATCAGCGCGTGTCCTGTCCATCGCGCCGCTGGAGCGTCCGCGCCAGAAGTTTCCTCCGCCCACAACAATACCGATCTGAACGCCTATATCGGCGCATTTCTTAATGCTTTCGCAGATTTTGGAAATAATCGAATAGTCAAGTCCAATTTTCTTTTCCCCCGCGAGAGCTTCTCCGCTGAGTTTAAGAAGGACACGTTTGTATTTAGGCTGTGCAATATTTTCGGACATAAACGCCAACCGTCCTTTCATCTTACAATATAGTATCTAATTTATTTTACACCAATTTCAGCCATATGTAAAGAGAAAACGGAAAAAATTCACAAAAAAAATTTACAGAACATACGTAACAAACGAACCCAGAATCGAACCGTCCGGCATTTTCACGGGAGCTATCCCGAATTTGTTTTTCCTCCACAGCGCATGGGACGCGGAATTATTTATGTCGCAGTACGCTCTGACCTGATACGTGCCGTTATTTCTTTCGATTTTCAGTATTTCCTGCACCAGCAGAGTTGCCGCACCTCTTTTTTGGTACTCCTCAAAAACCTCTATCAGATTTATAAAAGCCTCTCTTCCCGTCACGGGAGCGGGAATATCCCTCAAAAACACCGCCGCAAAGCCCACGACCGCACCGTGTTCCTCAGCAGCGACAAAATATCCGCCATCGGAAAAATACCCCTCTGCCTGCGGCCGTTTGCCGATAATTTCAGCTTTGTCCGATT
>CAMWVO010000243.1 GCA_947177695.1 uncultured Clostridia bacterium | reverse complement strand
GAACGGCAGGATAAAAGCTGTTCAGCAGGCTGACAACACCGAAGATTGGTTCAGAGATGAATTTAACAAGGAAACTGCTGATTTTTCCGCTGCGGAAAAGGGAAAGCTTCTGACGGAGGCTTACAACGGTCTGAGCAATGCGGAAAGCGGCTTTACGGGAGAGGATCCCGAGCTTGCGAAGGAAATTCCCGATGAGGAATGGGATAATTTCTCGCTGATACAGATGTCCTCGGACGTTGTGAAAAAGGCAAATGTTACTTCTCTTATGTCGGTGGCTTCCGATGAGGAAACGGAGGATTCCATTCAGCAAGGCATTGAGGAATGTATTGAGATCGAGGGCGCGGATGTCATTACCGCAGAAACGGGAACTCCCGCAGATGTTGGAATAAAGTGCGCGGCGGCAGGCGCTGTTTATGCCGCGAAGAAAAAGGGAATGTTGAGCGAGGAGCTTTCTAAAAATACATCTACACGGGACATATCAAGCATGGCGGTAGGTGCTGTGGAAACTGCAAAGGTTTGCATAAATGCCGCCGCGGGAGCTTGCTCTGCCGAGGACGCTGTTGAGCGTATTCAGCGTGTGGGAGTGGCAAGGCTTGTAAATATGCTTGCGGACAGAGCTCCCAATGTATGTGCGACCATAGGCGGAGTTTTCGGACCTCAGGGCGCTGCTATAGGCTTGGCGGTAGGAAGTGCAGTAAGCTTTCTTGCAAAGACGGAGGTGGGAGAGTTTTTCAAAAGGGGTCTTAACAAAATAGCTACAAAAGCGAGAAAGGGTCTTGCAAAGGTTGGCAAGAAAATTAAAGACGGCGTGATGAATTTTGCTTCAAAAATCAAGAGCAAGGTCAAAGGAATTTTTGCCTGATAATTTTATAGGAGGACTATTATATGGCAAGGAAAGTAAGACTCCCCCTTGATATGGGAAACGAGGTTTATGTAAGAACTATTGAAGAGCTTAAAGAAAATTATAATTCCGAAAAGGTGACGGAATACTTCCTTGACGGCAGGCTTCTTACTTGGCTGAACGACAAATATTATGAAGAAGAAGCTGAACAGGTACAGGAGCTTACCGAGCAGGAGAATAAGGATAATCTTGCGGCAAGGCTGGGAAAAATTTTCGGAATTGAGATACAAGAAGATGTTGATGTCGAAAATCTGAAAATACGCCGCGAAAAGCTTGATAAGCTACGTTTAATCACTGCGGACGATGAGATACTCGGCAATGTGGACAGCGTTGCTTTTTCACAAGATGAGCTGGGCGACCTGCTTGACAACGGGACGGAGGTTATTTATCTTTGCGGAGATAAATTCCGTATTCCGTTAGGTGTGAAAAATGTACGGTACATAGGCGTGAACAAGCCTGTTATTGACTTCGGCAGCAAAACCGAAAGCGATTTTGAAGCAAACGGTATTACCTTTGAGGGGTGCATACTTCCTGACGTCAGCGAAAGCGAGGTCGAGGAAGCAAGTATAAGCTATTCCCAAATTGAAAGTGAGCCGGAGGAAATTTACGAAGATAATGAGGAAGAGTATAATGATGAGTGTGATGATGAAGAGGAATTTACAGATGATAAGTTATTTAAATATGAGGTAACGGGTAATTGGGTCAAGCTGACCAAATATTTAGCTCAAAATAGTTACGATTCAACACGTGGTTGTATTATTGATATAAATAGAGTGATAAAAATTCCCGATATTGTGAATGAGATTAGCGAAAGTGCTTTTGTGCACTGTAATGCTAAAAAAATCGTTATTCCTGAAAGTGTAGAAAAAATAGGTAAAAGGGCTTTTGAGGGCTGCTCGGCGGAGAAAATCGTTATTCCCCAAAGTGTGACGATAATCGGCGACTATGCTTTTCTTAATTGCTGCAATTTGAAGCAGATCAATCTACCCAACAAAATGAAGAGATTTGGTGTTGCCAGTAATAGTTCATATTATAGTTTGAGTAGACCATCGATTGAAGAAAGCAGCTGCATTAGTGTATTTCAAGGCTGTAATAGCTTGGAAAGCATTGAAATACCAGAGGGTATTGACAGAATCGGACCTCATTGCTTTTATAAATGCACTAATCTTAAAAGCGTTGCTCTGCCTAACAGTTTGACGCGTATCGATAACAATGCTTTTCAAGGCTGCAAAAGCCTTGAAGAAATAAAAATACCAGAGGGCGTTACGGCTATCGGCGATAATGCTTTTGCCGACTGTACGAACCTTAAAAAGGTGTATCTTCCCGACAGCTTGGGAAGATCTGAATTTTTACCTATTTTTATCTTCTGTGAATATGTGTTTTCTAATTGTGAGAATGTGGTGGTCGAATACTGCTGTAAACAATACAAATACGGTCAGCTTAAATCGCTGGATATAGCGATAAAAAATGCAAAAACGGTCAAACCGCAAGCAAGGAGGAATTTATAATGTCAATGAAAAACGCAAACCTATCGATCCACAAATACTGCGCATTCTGCAAATACTGGTACGACCCCACAAATATGTACATCAGCCCAAAATCGCCCCGTCAGCAGATATGGGAGTACGATTATCTTGCGAAATGTAAATGTATGAAGAAAAGCCGCGAGACAAAGGGCGGCGAGACTTGCAGCAATTTTCAGTGCAAGATAGACGTATAAGTGGTAATGCCTATGCTTTGTCAAAAATGCGGCAGTCCAATGGACGATAATGCGGCTTTCTGCTTTAACTGCGGGCATGAAAAAGGCGTATCGCTTGAAAAACCTTTTATACCCATTTACGGAAAAGCTCCCGAGTTCGGGAAACAGCTTTCCTCCGAAGACAATCTTGATCCGCATTATAAAAAGGTTGATATGGCGGTGGGAACGCTGCGCTGGGCGTTCTGTATATTGTGGATAATCGAGTGCTTTAAGGGCAACGGAATTGTCCTCGCAATTGTTATGTCGGCGCTTTGCGTTGTTTTCACATCGGTTATGGAAAAGCTTGTGATGTTTGTATACGAATATCTGCGGACGGAACATTTTCAGAACGTCAGGTACAGCTCATACATAGATACCCGCGATTCCGAAACAATAGCGCACCTTTTGAAAGAACCGCTGTCCGCCTGCGGTATCGGCGCAAGTATGCGTGAAAAAAGTCTTTTAGGAAATATAATCGACCTTGAATATCAAGGCAGAGAATACAGCGCAGCTTTTATGGTCGGGCAGCGCGGCAGTTATTTTATGATTTTGTGCGGTAATTCCGATAAAGACAGTTACGAAAAAATGTGCAAGGACGTGCCTTTTATAGTTTACCATATTCAGGACGTTTTGAGAAATTTATAATCTTATGTTAAATCCCCTTGTATTACTTTGACTTGTAATACAAGGGGATTTTTCAGCTGTAAATCATTTTCTCCAAAGCGTCCCGAGGGATACGCCATACCTTGCCGACTTTGAACCCGGGAAGCTTTTTACTCCTAAGTAAGTTGTAAATCGTGGTAAGTGAAACGTCAAGCTCGTATGCCGCTTCGTAAGGCGTGAGATAGTCGTTGTAATCAGAAATCATAAAATCAGTCCTTTCAATGATTTTGCAAGTATTAACAATTTGTTGCAATTATGCGTAAGATTCAGACTTTCAAGTATATATTATATTTACAGAGAAATGAATTAAATCCCCATATTACCGTGATTTACGGCAATATGGGGATAAATTTTTCTCTGAAATAATGTATGCAGATTTTTGCCAAAAACATTCGCATACAGCAAAAAATCATCAAAAAATTAAATTTGAAAGGACGGTATCAATCTATGGGAAAAATGGGCAAAATCATCGGAACGCTTGCAATAGCCGTAGTTACAGCAATTGTAAAGAACATTCTGGACGATTAAAGCAGACAAAATCTGCGACAAATTGCGAAAGGAGGCAATAATGTGAACAAGGAGCTTATACTTAAAATTCTTGCTGCTCTTGCAGGAACGGCGGCTGTGGTACTTTGCAGCTGTCTCGAAAATGACGTTTCGGAGGAAGTGTTGAAGCTATGCGGTCTCACGGACAGCGAGTAAAAAATTTTCCCGCCTTATGGCACGTAATCGACACAATTTACGACCTCATATTTTCGGCAGAATAAAAACCAAAAATCAAAGTTTTAAAATCGAAAAGGAGAGATTTTTATGTCAGCAAATGTAGAAACAATGTTCTTTGTAAGGTA
>CAMWVO010000242.1 GCA_947177695.1 uncultured Clostridia bacterium | reverse complement strand
TACGGTTGCCGTTAGCGTCATATTCGTAAATTGTTGCGTAACCGTTGCGGTCAACAACTCTCGTCAGACGATCAAGCATATCGTAGTCATAAGAAGTGTCGCCGAAAGGCGTGGAAACCTTTGTCAGTCTGCAAGCGTTGTCATAATCGTAAGCAACATAGCTGCCGTCAGGATAATCCACACGGGTCAGACCGTCCATATTGTCGTATGTAAATGCCGTAACGCCCGAATTATCCGTAACGAAGGACAGCTTTCCGTCCGTCGTGTAGGTATAGCTTACCACGCCGTCGGGAGTTGTCTTGCTTGAAACTCTGTCAAAATTATCATAAGTGTAGGTCGTGATATTTCCTGCATAGTCGGTGGAAGTCAGAATATTTCCGCTTACGTCATATGTGGTATACGCCGAATTGCCAAGAGCATTAGTGGTTCTTACAACACGTCCGTAATCATCATATGCAAAGGAGGTAATAGGTTTTACACAAGGTGCTAATTTTTGCGCTAAAAAAAAGCAATATTAACATATTGTTGCGTAAATAATAACTTCGAGTTTCTTTTTTATGTCTATAAAGTGTATGTGATTTTTGTTTCCATTTAAGGAGAAAGGCATATTTACGCATAAAAATAACCGTTCATTTTTAATGAACGGTTTTACCAATAATATCTGCACTCCGAATTTCTGCAATTAAATTTCATTTCATATACGCCGCCATTTTTACCGACAACAGTAAATCTGTCTTTATCGGAAAGAATACATACATCATCACAACCACAAGCAGGACAAACAGGCTTGTATATGTTTTTATCTTTTTTTATAGTATCAAAATCAGGTTTATTTTTTATAGAAAAATACGGTTTGTTCAATAGTTGCCTTGATGTAACACGCCTGTATCCAATAATCGTATCTTCAGACCAACCTTTAGGAAGAAGTATCTGGTCGGCTCCGCCCTCAAGAACAGTTCCGCTTTTTGTGACTACGGGAGCTACTATTCCCAAGCTTATCTCTGAACCTTTCAGCAGAAGTATTTTTGCTTCATAAACCTTTGTATTCATCCAACTCGGATCAAGCGCTAACCGCTGCTTTGCGTCTATAAGCGATTCTGCAAATTCCGTTGAAACAAACGCGCCGTTTGCTCTTGCACCTTTTATTTTATCGCTTATATTACTTTTAAACTGCCCAAAAATCCTATACAATATTAAGTCGTCAAATGTTATGTAGGAATTATATTCACCATTTTTAAAGCTGTTTGTAATTGTTTCATCATTATATATGATTTTATCAATTTCCTGCAATTTTCCTGTCAAATCAGTCTTATGTTTTGAATTGAGCGTTCCCGAAGAATAGTGCGTCAAAACATCATAATCGCAGTAATAAATATTATCAGTCATCATTTTTCATCGCCGATTCCTCTATAATACCCATAATCTCATTAAGCCACGCTTCGCCAACGCCCTTGACTTGCCCTATTCGCTCCCTTAACAATTCAAGGTCAATAGCATTGTCCTCTGCGCCCATAGCATATATTCTTTCAAGGAAGTCTGACATTTCATTTTTGTCCATACCCTTTATTGTGCGATATAACTCTCTGTCAAGCTTTAAACTATCTGCCACTGCACACCTCATTCAACCTTTTCCGCAGCATTTCATACCTGAGCCGCTTTTCTTCCTTTGCAAAATGAACCTCTCTGAACTGTTCGGGATTGTTCTCATAAACAAGGTCTTTCGCTTTCTCACCGAACTGCTCGCTTGTCAGGTCAAAGCAGCAGTCGCCTATAACGTTGTAGCAATGAAAATTCCCGCCCTCCATAGGTATACCGTAAACCTTGCCTCCGAAAATATCCTGTGCGAGAAACGCAGTTACGGAGCACTGCCCTTTTGTCATATTTTCTTTTGTCCAATCATCGCGAAGTCTGGGAGCGCAGGTTTCGGCACACCATATCTCAGACAGCTTGTTATACAGATCAACGGGAGAATTTATCGACGGATAAAGGTTATTTATCGGTTTGGCATTTGCGTTTTCCCAGCCGTAAAAATTGTAATTCATATCGGTACTCCTTTTAATTTCTTTAAATTCATTGTAGCACATTTTTCCATACAAGTCAACTTTAACCATAAATACGGTAACATTCACAAGAACATAAGTTTCGTTTTGTAACCTTTACCGATTGATTTTCACAACTAAAATTGGTATAATATTTTTAGAATTTGTGCAGAAAGGAGCGGGAATATGGAACGTCAGTATGTAGCCATTGATTTGAAAAGTTTCTATGCCTCAGTTGAGTGCGTGGAACGCGGACTTGACCCGCTTAACACAAACCTTGTTGTAGCTGACGAGAGCCGCACAGAAAAGACCATATGCCTTGCAGTTTCACCGTCCCTAAAGCAGTACAGTATTTCGGGCAGGGCAAGGCTTTTTGAAGTTGTGCAAAGAATAAAAGAAGTAAATGCAGGGCGGCTTTACAATTATCGAAAATCTGTGCGGAACTACAAGTTTGAATTTACCGAAAAATCTTATCTTGACAATGAAATAAAGTCCAATAATGCGCTTGCTGTTGATTACATTGTTGCGCCGCCGCGAATGGCGTACTACATGGAATACAGCACACGAATTTATAAAATTTACATGAAATACATCGCTCCCGAAGATATTGTTGTATACTCAATCGACGAGGTTTTTATTGACGTTACGTCATATCTCCAAACCTACAAAATGACAGCTCGTCAGCTTGCAATGACTATTATAAATGATATTTTCAAAACCACAGGAATTACCGCCACGGCGGGCATTGGCACGAATTTGTACCTTTGCAAAATTGCTATGGACATTATGGCGAAAAAAATTCCCGCCGATGAAAACGGAGGGAGAATTGCCGAGCTTGACGAAATGTCATATCGTCGTCAACTATGGGAGCATACTCCGATTACTGACTTTTGGCGAGTTGGTAATGGTACTGCAAAAAGGCTTGAGCAGTACGGAATTTACACAATGGGGGATATTGCAAGGACTTCTTTACAGCCAAAAGGATATAGGAGCGAAGATATGCTGTATAAGGTCTTGGGTAAAAACGCCGAGATAATTATAGACCACGCTTGGGGTTGGGAACCCTGCACCATTGCCGCAATAAAGGCGTACAAACCCGAAAACAACAGCATAAGCACGGGACAGGTTTTACAGTTCCCATATAATTATGAAAAAACGAAACTGATAGTCCGTGAAATGACAGACTTGCTTTCTCTTGACTTGGTGGAAAAGGGACTTGTTACAAATCAAATCGTGCTGACGATTGGATACGATATTGAAAATCTTTCGGACGAGCAAGTCAGCAGCGAATACAAAGGTGAAGTCACTATCGACCGATACGGCAGAAAAACACCGAAACACGCTCACGGCACGATAAATCTTGACAGGTATACGTCCTCCACCAATAAACTTGTTGCTGCTGCAATGGAGCTTTTCGACCGCATAATTGACAAACGGCTGACTTCTCGGCGTATAAATGTTGTCGCCTGCCGAGTTATTCCAGAAACAGAAATTGCCGCAGAAACTGAAGTAGAGCAACTTGATTTCTTCACGGATTTTGAAGAAAAGCAAGTTCAGCGGGACAAAGAAGAAAAAGCTTTGAAGTGTGAAAAAAATATGCAGAAAGCCATTATAGAACTTAAAAGTAAATACGGCAAAAATGCTGTTTTGCGGGGCATGAATTTAGAAGAGGGGGCAACCACTATCAGCAGGAACAAGCAGATTGGAGGGCATAGGGCGTGAATGATTACACAGAACACAAGTATGATGATATATTGAATATGCCACACCACGTTTCAAGCACTCGTCCGCATATGTCAATGCACGACAGGGCGGCGCAGTTTTCTCCATTTGCCGCGCTTGTTGGATACGACGACGCTGTTAAGGAAACCGCACGTCTGACCAACGAGAAGCAGGAACTTACGGCGGATAAGATAGCAGACCTTAATCAAAAAATTGCTTTCCTCACAGAACACGCTGATGAACGTCCCGAAGTAACCATAGAATACTTTATTCCCGACGAGAAAAAGACGGGAGGTAAGTACGTTACACTTTCGGGGAATTTTAGACGTATTGACGAGTATAACCATAATATGGTTTTTACAAGCGGGGAGGAAATTCCGTTGAATGATAT
>CAMWVO010000241.1 GCA_947177695.1 uncultured Clostridia bacterium | reverse complement strand
CAATTATCGACTGGCTGAAATCCGGCTATGATACCTCTGTCATGGAGGAGGAAATGCTGAACGTTCTGCCCGACGGAAGAATACTTTGCCTGAACTATGAATATGATGCGACCTTCGGCAATATGAGCTGGAGCTACAATGATATGTATTTGTCCATGCTTACGGAGATACCTCCCGAGGAGCTGCCCGACAAAAAGTCGGTAAAGCTGTATGCTCTTTCCATTGACAGGGACACCCGTATGCGTATTCTGGAATTTAACAGAAGCAATCTCGAATACGAGATAGAGTTGACCTCCTACGCCGACTACACCGACGGCGCGGACAGAATGAACACCGCTATGATATCGGGAAATATCCCCGATGTAATTCTTATGGGTACGCAGTATGATAATACCGTCCCTGTTGAAAATTACATATCAAAAGGGCTTTTTGCGGACATTTACAAGTTTATCGACGACGACCCCGAAATGGAACGCGGCGACTTTCTGGATAACGTCCTGAAAGCCTACGAGGTGGACGGCAGGCTTTATCAGGTAGTGCCTATGTTTCAGATATGTACTATTGCGTGCAAGACCGACCTTGTGGGTGAAACTCAGGGCTGGACTATGGACGAGTTTATTGACTTTGTTGACGCACACCCCGACTGCACGCCCTTTAACAGCTTGGTGGACAAGAAATACGTGCTTGAATTATTTATAAACAGCAACTATGAAAGCTATATTGACATGGAAACAGGCAGATGCAGCTTTGACAGCGGAGAGTTTATACGGCTGCTGGAATTCTGCAACCGTTTTCCCGATGAAGTACCCGAAAACGCGTATATGGACTATAATTTTTATAAGGACGACCTTCCAAGACTTCGCAGCGGTGAAAGACTTTTATACTTAACGCAGGTCATAAGGTGCTCAGATATACGGCACTTTGAAAAGGGGTATTTTAATGCTGACGTGACCTTTAAGGGCTATCCCTCAAATTCGGGTAACGGTTCGTCCATACAGGGCGAAAAAAGCTTTGCAATTACGGCAAAGGCTGCAAATCCCGATGGCGCTTGGCAGTTTGTCAGGTATTTCCTTGGCGAGGAATATCAGGATATGTGCGTTAATGCCAACTATCTGCCTGTAAGGGTGTCCTCACTTGAAAAGCAGGCGGAGGCTTGCAAGGAACGTCCATATTATATTGACACGTTCGGTGAAAAGCAGTATTATGACAATACCTTTTTCAACGGCTCTATCAATGTAAATATCGGCGTGAACACCGACGGGGACAACGAAAAGATACTTGAATTTATAAGGTCTGCGGACAGCGTTTACCATAACGACAAATACATCAAGGTCATAGTTCAGGAGGAAGCGGGAGCATATTTCGCGGGGCAGAAGTCCGCGGAGGAGGTGGCGCAAACGATTCAGAACCGCGTTCAGAACTACCTTGACGAAAACAGATAATTTCCGGGACGGCTTTTTTGCCTGTTTTTTGCGGAAATATGACAAAATACTTGACATAACGTCTGTATTAATATAGAATATTTATATACGGTATTTTCATACGGCGGCGCTTTTGCCGCGGAACAATTAATGGAGGAGACTGGTAAAGTGAAGAAAAATTTATTCGGACGAATTATAGGCGCTGCGCTTTCGGTTTGCATGGCGTTCGGTTCGGCAGGACTTACCGTTTTTGCGGAGGAGCTTGAAGATGTGGACACGATCATGTCCGACGACGCTGATCTGACCGAGGACGGAGAAGCTTCCGACGCTGACGCGGATACGGACGGCGGCGAGCAGGACAATTTTGACGGGGAGGCTCCCGCTGTTGAGGACGACAACGCGGTCGCGGGCGGCTTTGACAGCGATTATCACGAGGTAACGCTTCCCGCAAGAAGCATCCGCCTTAAAGTAAGTCAGACAAATAACATAGAAATAGGCAAAACCTTTCAGATCAAGTACGCATTTACTCCGCTTAAATCCGACGACTATGTTACATACAGAAATTTCAACAAAAGCGTTGTAAAGGTGGATCAGGACGGTCTTGTTACGGCTGTGGGATACGGCGAAGCAAAGGTACAGCTTGAGACTTCGGGCGGCAGGAAAAAGAATGTTTACTTCGTTGTAACAGGCTCTGACGGCGATGTGGAGGCAGAGCCTGAAAGAGGCGAGGTAACGGATATCGAATTTGCGGACAGCTTTATCATGCTGAGAGCAGGTAAATCGTTCAAGACGGACGTTATCTACTATCCTCTCGGACTTTACGCCGATCTGACCTACAGTTCGAGCGATACGAGCGTTGCAAGGGTCTCTGCGGACGGAAAGATAACGGGCGTAAGCGCGGGTTCTGCGGTCATCACCGCCAGAACGGAAAACGGCGTTAAGACAGAGATGAGCGTTACTGTTTACGATGATATCCTTCGGGGTATCGATGTTTCCAAGTGGCAGGGCAATATCGACTGGAAAAAGGTTTCCGTTTCGGGAGTGGATTTCGTTATGATAAGAAGCTCCTTCGGCAGCGAGCATACCGACGAAATGCTGGACAGAAATGTCAAGGGCTGCGAGAAATACGGCATTCCCTACGGTTTTTACCACTATACATATGCGACTACTCCCGCCGAAGCAAGGAGAGAGGCTAAGTACTTCCTGAAGCAGATAAAGGACTATAATCCCGAATATCCGATAGTACTGGATATCGAGGAGAGCTTCTACAAGGAAATGAGCCGAAAGCAGGTCACAGACATAATCGTTGCTTTCATGGAAGTTGTCGAGAACGCAGGTTACTATGGAATGGTCTATAATTCTCCAAACTTTATAAAGGCGTGCATAAACGAAAAGACGCTGAAAAAATACGATATATGGATAGCCTGCTGGGGAGACGAGGACAGACTTGCCGCACTGTATGACGGTCATTACGGAATATGGCAGTACAGCTCCACAGGCAGAGTAAACGGCATAAACGGCGACGTTGATCTGGATTACTCCTATAAGGATTACGCGTCCATAATAAGAAAAGGCGGCTACAATAACCTTTAAGAAAAAGTCTGCGCGGCTTGGACGAAACTTTTCCATTCGTCTTCGCCGCGCAGTAACTTTTTGTTCGTGCGTTAAATCTAAATTTACCGCACAGAAAAATCACATAAAGACCATACCCTCACCCAGACCCGCGCTGCTTCGGGTAACAAATCCGAATTTCTCATAGAATTTTTCTTTCCCCTTTGACGCGCCCAGATACGCCCGCAGACCCGGATTTACAGCCTTATAATCCGCGACGGCTTTCATAATGCGGTTCATAATCTCCGTGCCTATTTTCCGTGACTGATATTCGGGTACGACCATAACGTCCTGAACGTACAGAAACATAGCTCCGTCGCCGATAAGACGTCCGAAGCCCACTATCCTTTCTCCGTCGTAAGCGCACACCGCAAACAGCGTGTTTTTCAGAGCGGTCTCGACTATGGCGCGGTCGTCTCTGCCCCAGCCAACGCTTTCCGTAAGGTCGGAAAATTCCTGCGCCGAGGGTATCTTTTCAAAGTATGTTATCATGCTTTCGCCTCGCTTTCACTGACGATTATAGCATACTTTCCAGAATACTGCAAATTTTTTCGGGGCAGTCCTCCGAATTTATTATTTCGTATCTGCATGAATGCTCCATAAGCTTTTCAAAAATGCGTACGGTCTCTCCGTCCGCACCGAAGTTGACCGCCGCCGCTATCGCTTCGGGACATTTTTCTGCAATTCGGTAAATGCAGTTCCGCACAATAAATTCGGGAGTTTCCATATCCTTTGCAAGCGGCACTATCACCATCGGGACTGCTTTTCTGTTACCGTCAAAATAAAATTTCACCGTCACAAATCCGTTTATCAGAATAACCGCAAAACATACCCCAAACAGCAGCAAAAGCTTTGTTTCAAGCATAAAAAACGCTCCTTTCACTATATTTTATGAAAGAAGCGATAATTTGTGAAAATTTGGATAAAACACGGGACTGCCGAAAAATTATCGGCAGTCCCGAACTTATTTTTGTACCGTGCCGTCTCCGCCCATCTGCTCCGTAAGCTCCTCAATGAACTCAACGGGGAAAGGCAGATTTGCAAGCGGCTTCATTGCAATGGACATAAGCTTCATGGGGTTATCGTCGGCGGCAGTGCGGTTTGCGGAAAATTTCCCGCATCGCTTGCATC
>CAMWVO010000240.1 GCA_947177695.1 uncultured Clostridia bacterium | reverse complement strand
GTACTGGAGGTCACTATCCCGAAATCCGACGAGACCATTTATCTGCGCGGATTTGTGGGCTCGGTCTATACGGGCAGAAGCTGGGAGCAGCTTCCGTCCGCAAAGCAGAGACAGCTTGACAGCATAACCGAATCCTTTTCCACGGAGGGGCTTTCCCACTTGCTTCTGGACGGCTACAACCTTAAATACACCCGCACCGAAATGCCGCGGTATAACTTTTCCGTGAAAAACGTCGCCGCCAACACCAACTATCTTTATATGCCCTACAACCTTGTCCCCGAAAGCGTTTCAAGGTACAAGAAAAATTCCGGCGGCTTCGGCGGCGCATCAAAATCCTATATCGGACAGTTTTACGATCCGGCAGACTATTACGGATATCAGAACATTTTTCGAGTGAGATGGTCTACTCCCGCTGTTCTTTCCGAGGACGAAGCTGCCTACAGAAGCTTTGTGTACGACAACTATCTGGACATTCCCGAAAGCTTTTCGCCCGCCGAAATTTTTGACGCGAGCTACTACGATTACATTACCGCCGAGGAGATAAAAACAGGCAAGAGCACCCTTGACGAAATGACTGTTTTCAGCCGCAAGCTGTACTTTATAAAAAGGTGGCTCAGGGACAACTGCGAGTACAGTCTTACTGCGGGCAAGCTGCCTGCGGGAAAGGACTTTGCCCAGCATTTCCTTGAGACCCGCGAGGGAAGCTGTTCACATTTTGCAACGGCGGCGGTCATAATGTGCCGCTACGCGGGGATACCTGCAAGATACGCGGAGGGATACATTATAAAGCCTGCGGACTTCCCGAGCGGAACGGCAATAGGGACTTCCGCGTCGGTAAGCGTTTCCGACCTGCGGGGACACGCATGGGCGGAGGTATATCTTGACGGCTTCGGATGGTATCCCGTGGAGTTCACTTCGGGATACGGAAACGTCCGCACAGCTATACCCACGGAGACGTCTGTCACCGAAACGGAGACAGAAACGGAAACCGTGACCGAGGAGGACGATCCCGAATTTTCGGAGGTGACTCAGCCGAATGAGACTGCCGAATCTGTCCCCATGCCTCAGAATGAGGCTGTCCAGACCACGGCTGTGTCGGAGACTTCCGTGCAGGAAACCGAAGCGGTTGAGACCTCTGTTCCCGAAGAGACCAAGCCAGTTCCGCCGGTCAGCGCGGAGGATAACCGCAAGCCTACCGTGGGCTTTGCCGTTTTCGGCATAAAGGGCGAGGAAAAAGTAGACGTTCTGTACGACCTTACATGGCTGGTCGTTCTGGCGGCGGTCATTATTATTGTACCTGCGGCGCTTATCCTCCGCAGGAACGCAGCCGCGGCAAAACGCCGCAGAACGGCTCTGCGCAGCGCAAGAGACGCAGCTGTGGACGACTACAGGCGTTTCGGAAAGCTCCTGCGGCTTATGGGGCTTCCCGAACAGGGCGACATGAGCTTCGGGGAATATGCGAAATTCCTTTCGGAGCGTTCGGAAATGCTTGCGGACGGTACTGCGGAATTATAGACTGCGCTTTGAAAGCGTCCTTCGGGGGAGAAAGCCTTACCAGAAGCGAAGCAAACGAAATGCGTCTGGCGGTGAACAGTCTGGCGAAGCGTTTCTGCGCAAAGCTTTCAAGGTTCGGCAAATTTAAGCTGAGGTTCGTTTACTGCATTTTATAGAGCGGTAAAAATATCGGGATAAAAGCAGGTCAGGCTGTACGGGCTTGACCTGCTTTTGTTTTGCCGCACAAATATTTTTCCTTTTTGTTTGGAAAATGCTATTGACAATTATATTCTATTGTGATAGAATATAATTACATTCTACCACAATAGAACAATCCCATCAGAAAGGAAAAACCACAATGAAAAAGCTTATCAAAAGAATTTCGGCGGCGGCTCTTGCGGCTGTGACCGCTTTATCCCTTGCCGCCTGCGAAAAAAATACGGACGGAAACGATACCCAGACCGCCTCGGAGGAATATGCCTACAGAGCGGTCAGCGCGGAGCTTAACGAGGAGATTACGGGCGATTACGACGAGTTTGCTTACTATGGGGACAAAATTTACTTCACGTCCATGAAATACCCCGAACGCAACGGCGAGGGCGTTGACGCATATCTGAACATTGTCAATGCGGACGGAAGCGGTTTCAAATCGGTGCAGCTCTGTTCCCGCGAAGATAATGCGGGTGTGTCCGAAGTCATATTTACCCCCGACGGAAACGGGTATTATGTCCATATGAGCGACACTGAGGAAAAAACGAATTGTCTGCTGAAAACCGTTGACGAAAACGGCGCGGAAACAGGCTCGGCAGATATCACCGCCGCTATGGAAAAGTATTTCCCCGACGGTCTGTACGTTTCTCGTTTCGGCGTTGACGGCAGCGGAAATTTTTATATTACCGACTACAGCGACATTATAGTTCTTGACAGGGACGGCAACGCCAAAGGCTTTATAAGCGTCGGAAACGGCATACAGGCTTTCGTTACTGATAAAAACGGCGATATGTACATATGGGTCTGGACAGGCAGCAGCTACGAACTGAACAAGCTTGACATTCCCGATGGCGTTTCGGAGGATAAGCCCCAAGCCGTCGATATACCTTTCGAGGGCTACAACAATCATATTATCAGCGGAAACGGCGTTGATACGGACTTTTATGTGTACGACAACGAGGCGCTCTACAGCTGGAATATCGGCGAGGAGCCCCAAAAGCTTCTGGACTGGGTAAAAGCGGGAGTAAGCGTTATCGAGGTAAGCGACGTTTTCTACGCAGGGGACGACACCTTTGTCTGCGCAGGAAAAAGCTTTCCCTACGAGTACCCCAAGTTCTCGAAGCTTACAAAGCAGCTTGTCTCAACGGGCGACAAAAAGGAAATTATCCTTGCGGGCGATGAGTACAGCATATCAAGCTATATCAAAAATCAGGTGGTAAAATTCAACGCGGTAAGCGACAAATATTTTGTGACGATCAAGGAATACAAGTACGACAATATCAGTCAGCTCAATCTTGACCTGACGAGCGGAAAAGTCCCCGACATTCTTATCACAGGCTCATACACTCCTACGGAGACCTACATTGCAAAGGGTCTTTTCACCGACCTGTACGGCTTCATCGACAACGACAGCGAACTTAGCCGTGATGATTTTGTACCCAATCTGATTTCCTCTTTTGAGACGGACGGAAAGCTTTACCGCTTCACCGACAGCTTTACTGTCTATACGGTTCTTGGCAAGACTTCCATTTTCGGGAACGACATGGGCATTACCGTTGATAAGCTGAATGAGATAGCGGCTTCAAGGTCTCCCGACACGGAGCTGTTCGCAGGCTTCACCAAAACCGATATTCTGCGGTACGCAATGGAAATGTCGGGAAGCGAGTTTATTGACTTCAAAAACGGAAGCTGTGATTTCAACTCCGAAGACTTTATCAAAATACTGGAATTTGCAAACGGTCATATAAACGACATCGACTTTGACAGCTACTTCGACGACGCTTTCTGGAGCCGTTTCGACACCATGTTTTCCGACGAAAGCGCGCTGCTTATGGTGGCATATCTTACGGACTATACCGACATTATCTGCTTTGAGCATACCCAGTTCGACGCAAAGGTGACCGCGCTGGGCTTCCCCTGCCAAAACAGGATAGGCACGTCCTTTGTGGCGGAGTCGGGATTTTCCGTAGCCGAAAAGTCCGCAAACAAGGAGGGCGCGTGGGAGTTCGTCAGAACATTGCTTCTTCCCGAATATCAGGACTGCGCCGATAAGTTCCCTGTGAGAAAGGATTCTCTCGAAAAGTACGCCGCCTCTGCCATGAAGTACGATCCCGACCGCGTTATTCAGCCAATAGTCATGATGGGCGGAATGTCGCTCTCGGTTGGCGTCAGCAATATCGACGCGATGAAGCAGGGTGATATCGACAAAATGAATAAGGTGATAGCTTCGGCGAACGGTATCATGTCCTACAATGAAAGCGTGCTTGAAATAATCACGGAGGAGGCAGCCTACTATTTTGACGGTTCAAAGACCGCCGAGGACGTTGCCGCGCTGATACAGACAAGGGTGCAGCTTTATCTTGACGAGAACGCGTAAAGAAATTATTTTCAATGATATAAATTTTGATTTATCATACTAACTGTCGGCACGTTCAGGCGGCGAAGCCGCCGACTCAAAAAAGTTCGCCAGCCTTTCAAGGCTG
>CAMWVO010000239.1 GCA_947177695.1 uncultured Clostridia bacterium | reverse complement strand
CTTAGTGTCAAACTCCGTCTTAACGACAAAGTAAAAATATTTTTCATCTGTCTCTATCTGCAATATGGGAGCATTGTCGTTGCGGAAATGATAATACGTCCTTTGCCACAGGTCGGTATTGGGCTGTGTGATAATTTCAATTCTGTCGTCTGTCACAACGCAGTTTTCGGGTTTTCTTGTCCATTTCAAAAGCTTGGCGTCCCACTTCATAATTACAGTTCTCCTTTGCAAATCAAAATAAAAACAGTAAATTATTTCTCATCTGATAAAATGCGTCGGCGTCCATGCTTCTTTCTCGGGAAGTCCGTATTTTTCTTTTCCGAGAGCTATGCTCTTCATAAGGAAAGCCATATTCCTTGCAAGGACGCGCATAGTCTGCTTTCCCTCTTCGTCAAGCTCCGCCTGACCCTGTTCTCTGCCGTGGATACTGTTCCAATACTGGCTTGACGCAACAGGCATATTACAAATTGTGAAGAATTTGTTCAATTCGTCAAAGGTTGCCGAACAGCCTCCGCGCCTTGCGCATACCACGCTTGCGCCGACTTTCATTGTCTTGTCAAAATGGGTGCTGTAGAACAGTCTGTCCAGACAAGCTATCAATGTTGCATTTGCGGAAGCATAGTAAACGGGACTTGCGATAACAAGACCGTCCGCTTCTTCAAATTTTGGAGCAAGCTCGTTTACGATATCGTCAAATACGCACTTGCCCGTATCGAAGCACTTGCCGCAGGCGATACAGCCTCTGATATCCTTGTTTCCAACCTGTACCGTTTCCACATCAATGCCGTCTGCTTTAAAAACAGCTTCCATTTCTCTTATGGCAATTGTTGTATTTCCGTTTACTCTCGGACTGCCGTTGATGATCAATACTTTCATATGAACCTCCGCAAATTCAGATTTATTTAGCTTGGTTATGTATGCTCACGATTGATTTTATTAATGCACATAAAAATCGCTGAAACACTATTTTTTATTTCTTATACGCATTACTGCAAATGCGATCAGCGATACGGCAGCAAAGCCTACGGTATAGTTGATAAAAATATCCCTGTAAGCGGTGCTTGCCAATTCAACTGTAAGCCCTCTCATAAATACATAAAGGAACGCAAGCAGCATTGTGGGCACATAAACTATCAAGGTCTTTAACCAAAAATTTTTGACATGAAGATTTTTGATCAAAGCAAATGCCGAAACAACGATCAGTACAATTACTGCACGGTCAAGCTCATGCCAGTTTCCCGAAGGGTCTTCAAATGTTCCGCCTGCTAAATATATGACACTGTTTGTAATCGTTGCAAGCGTATACAGACCGCAATACAACAGCAAAATGTTTTTTAACCAATCGTTCCATATTTTTTTCATACTGTTTTTATCCTTTAAAATCCTACTTCTTCAAAGCCGTAACAAACCCGGTAATATCCTCTCTCATGCGTATGCACTCGCGTCTTGCCGCGCCTGCAAAATCGCGGGGATCGCAGCCCTCTTCCTTTTGGTACGCGCACATTACCGCGCGGGACGAGTTCACAATCGCTCCAAGACCCTTTTGGTCGAAAGCCTTTGCAACGCCCTCTGCGCCGCCGCCCTGCGCTCCGTAGCCTGGGACAAGGAAAAATGTGTGGGGAAGCTTTTCTCTCATTTCCGCAAGCTGTTGGGGATAAGTCGCTCCCACAACCGCGCCCACCGCGGAGTAGCCGTACTCGCCTATGGTATCCTCTCCCCACTTTTCGCACATATTGCCCATTGTCTCATAAACTGTTTTTCCGTCGTCTAAAACTCTGTCCTGCAATTCTCCGCTGGACTTGTTTGAGGTCTTGACAAGAACAAAGATACCCTTGTCATTCTTTTTGCAAGCCGCAGTAAGGGGAGCAATACCGTCCGTGCCGAGATAGCCGTTTACGGTGAGAGCGTCCGCGCCGAAGCCCTCGAAGTCCAGACCGTCAACAACGGCAGTTCCGAGATAAGCGTTTGTATAGGCTTCCATGGTCGCGCCGATATCGTTGCGCTTGCCGTCAACAATGACAAACATACCTTTTTTCTGTGCGTATTCAATGGTCTTGTGCAGGGTCTTGACGCCCTGCCAGCCGTACATTTCGTAGTACGCCGCCTGTGGCTTTACCGCGGGAACAATGTCGCATACCGCGTCGATTATAGCCTTGTTGAATTTCCACAGCGCAGAAGCCGCACCTTTCAGGTCTCTGCCCTTGTCCTTAAAGGCTTCCTCGCGCAGGAACGCGGGAACGTAGTCAAGCTTTGGATCGAGACCCACCACCGTGGGGTTTCCCGTTTCAATAATTTTCTTGATAAGTCTGTCGAATGACATAGTATCTCTCCTTTTCTTTTTATTGCATTAATATTGATACCCGCTCCTTGATGGGGCTTAGCTAAGATACGATTTTCAATATCTGACTTTAAGATGTAAAACTGCCCGCGGGGGCTCCCCGCTCGAATGACATAGTATATCTCATTTTTAATTCTTTATTTTAATAATTTTGTTAAGATATCCACGTTGAGAGGAAATCCGGGTTCACGACCACCTCTCCCGTTGAGTGAAGCTTATACTCACCCTCCGGAGCAGGCTGTATCGCGCTGAGGTCAGGCGGCAGCGAGAGTATCTCACCGTTTTTCTGTTCGATAAGAATTTTGCCTTTGTCCGCCTCTGTGACCGTACCCCAGAACTGCTTTCTCTCCTTAACGTTTCCGTTGCTGTCGTTGTAGGTTATCCCGACCAGCATTACCTTGCCGATCAGATTTTTATATGTTATTTTCATGACCTTGCTCCCTTTTTAGTCCGCCTGTTATTTCCTGCCGATCAGTTCCTCCGAAGCTTTACCAAGAACGTGACCTTTTATCTTGTCCAGAAATTCGTTAAGGTAGTAACCCTCTTTCAGATCAAGCTTGCAGTCAAGGGCGTAAGCCGTAAGAGTGTACTTGTGATCCTGATCGGGAGGTGTCGGACCCACATATCTGTAAACGACATTTTTATCGGTTTCCCCCACAAATCGGGATATGCAGCTGTTTGCGCCCTGCACCATATTCAAAGCATTTTCCACGCTGGCGTTTTCGGGAAGAACCTCCGTGTCCGCGGGAATATTCGCCGCAAGCCAGTGTATCCACGCAAAGCCGCAGACGGGTATGGAATCGAAATCCACAAACACAAGCGCAAGGCTTTCCGTGCCGTCGGGGACGTTCTCAAAGCTCACGGGAAAAGATCTGACAGGACTGCCGTTTAACCTATACTCAGCCGCCGCGTGCTTGGAATATTTGTCCTCCAGAACGCCGTTTTTGGTTGGTACGCTTATTTTCATGCTTATCTCTCCTTACAGCTCGTAACGGATAACTCCGTCAGAGATCGTCATAATATTTCTGCCTTTAAGCTTTTCGCCCTTAAACACCGTGTTATGGGACTTTGAATGAAGCTTGTCAGGCTCGACCGTCCACTCCGCGTCGGGGTCAATGACCGCAAGATCGGCTTTCGCGCCCTTTTCAATATGGGTAAACGGAATGCCTAAAAGCTTCCGCGGCTTGACCGACATAAGTCCCGCAATTCTGATAAGCGGAAGCTTTTTCGTGTGGTAAAGCTGCGTAAGCGTTACCGCAAGTGAAGTCTCCAGACCCACAACTCCGTTGGGAGCTTTCTCAAAGTCCGCCTTTTCCTCAGCCGCGTGGGGAGCGTGATCGGTCACGATACAGTCTATCGTGCCGTCCAGAACAGCCTCCAGAACAGCCTGTCTGTCCTCCTCTGTACGGAGGGGAGGGTTCATGCGGTAGTCCGCGTCGCGGGCAAGAAGCTTTTCCTCGGTATATGTGAAGTAATGGGGACAGGTCTCGCAGGTAACTTTTATGCCGCGCTTTTTCGCGTCGCGGATAAGTCCCACGCTGCCCTTTGTGGAAACATGGCAGATATGTATGTGCGCCCCGCAGGAGTCAGCAAGCGCGATTTCCCTCGCCGTAATACTGTCCTCGGAGGCTCTGTCCATGCCCTTTACTCCCAGCTTTTCCGAAACACCCTTGTTGACGATACCGCCGTTTATGATGTCCAAGTCCTCGCAGTGGGAAGCCACAAGCAAGCCGTTTTCCTTGCTCTGCTCCAAAGCCTGCCGCATAAGCTCCGCATTTTCAACAGGTCTGCCGTCGTCGGAAATTATATTCACGCCAAGCTCGTCCCAGTCGTAAAGCTCACCGCCTTTCATGCCCTTTGTAATGCAAGCCGC
>CAMWVO010000238.1 GCA_947177695.1 uncultured Clostridia bacterium | reverse complement strand
TCAGAGAAGTGGATTGTATTTTAGGGTGTGCATGATTTTTCTATGCATCGCGGTTCCCGTGCCATTATTATAAACAAGGAAATTGAGAAGCCACGCGAATACACGGCCGAGACCGATATTCTCGAGGAGCTTAACACTTGCCCGAAAGGAATGCTCAATATCGTTCATAAAAACTTGGACAAAACATCGGGGTATTGCTTGAATGAAGACGGCACGCTTTCCGGAACGTATATAATGTATTACGGAAAAGAGGGAAAACACCGGCTGGTATTTTTTATCAATGACCGCCCCGTTACTTTTAACGGCGGAAAGGATTTCTGCGACGTTGAATTCAAAGACGGATATATGTATACGATTGATTTTACGCTTGACGAAAAACCCGAACATATGGATATTTTTTACGCGTTGGATCTTTATACCGTCAAGTATGATTATGGCGACTCTCCCGGTGTAAACGGCTCCACTCCGTTTATAGTGGTCAGGCACGATTTTGTTGACGAGCATTATTTGAAATATAAGGATTATTAAGAGGTGCGTTATGAAAAAATACTGTTTAATATTGGCTTCGCTTATTGCGGCGCTCACACTTACCGCATGCGGTAAAACGGAGATCTCCTCCGACAGTGGATCGCTGCCGGATCCGTTTGCCGAAAGCTCTTCCAACGTACCGGTCGGCGGAAGCGCTTCCCAAGATTCCGATGCGGAAAAAGAACCCGATAATATTTCGGAAACAGCTCCCAATGATCCGGAGCAGGTGAGAAACATTGTAAATCAACTCAGCGTTTGCGGGTGTATGGTCGATTTCAACGGCGGAAAACCTCTTGTGTACGACGGAGAAACCGTAAAGCTGGATATTACATTTGCTCCGAGTAACAGCAACTCTTTAAATTGCTCCGAAGGGATCATGGTTTTTATTAACGAGCTGCCTCAGGAGGTTTCCGCCGATGGCGTTAATTACAGTTATATGGCGGTTTATTCCGAGCTTGAGCCGGGAAAGGAGTGCACAAAGGAGCTGTATTTCAAGCCGTCTGTTCTGCATGGAGACGAGGAGAATATCAACGTGTATTTCGCGGACTGTTTTAATCCCGATTATAAGCCGCAGGAAAGTTATCTGACATTCGGAAATACCCATTCCTTTGCCGGATTTGCCACAAGCCTTGAAATGACAATGAATGCAGACATTGAGCAGATCGTCAACGCGGAGATCGAAACCGATATCCGCGAGGAGATCGCCGCAGGCGGTGCGAGGGGAACAAAAGGAATCGTAATGAAGAATAACGGCAGATCCAACGGATATTATCTGAACGAGGACGGAACGCTTTCCGGAACGTATGAGCTTTCCGAAGCAGAGGATAACACAGCGCACAGGATCGCCTTTTTCGTCAACGATAAGCCCGTGACATTCAACGGCGGGAAACGCTTCTGCGATATTGAATATAAAGCGGGATATAAATACAGCTTTGATTTTACGCTTGATGAAAATCCAGATCATTTGGACTATTTTTACGCCATGGATATATCCGGCACATCAAATATCGGTCTGCCGTATATGCACGCAAATGTTCCGTTGATCATTGTCCAGAACGATTACGAATATAAGCAATAGCTGCAAGACCATTTTGTTTTTGAGAGGTGCGTATGAAAAAAATAATATCTGTTCTGACCGCGCTCGCAGTGGCGCTCACACTTACCGCTTGCGTAAAAACGGAAAAATCTTCCGAAAGTGAGAGCCTTTTCGACCCGTTTCCCGAAAGCAGCACCGCGGAAAAAGAACCCGACAAGTCCACGCAAGATGTACCCGAAGAATCTCGGGAGCAAAGCCAAACAATCGAAGACGATAATTCGACAAGGGCGTTATGCAATTTGTTGGGCCACGGCGGAGCGGCTACAAGGTTCGGCTATGAAGATGAGCCTTTTGAATACAACGGCTCACCTATCACAATTCCCGTAACTATCGCTGCAGACGACGGTAATCTGACCGAGTGGTCCGTCGGCATTATGTGCTGCATAAACGGAATCATGCAGCGTTTGACCTCGGAAGATCAGGTGGACAAAACCATGATCATAAAGGAAGACCTTTCGCCCGGGGAAACCGTTACCTTTGATATTACATTTGACCCGATAGTTTCCGCCGAGGACGCGGACAGCGAAAAAGTTATGATAGCTTTTATGACCACATATCATCCGACGTTTCAAGCAACGGAAGAGTACATTGCTTTTGCGGGGCATGCGGCAGGGATATCTGCCTACGGTCCACTGCATATGAAAGCAAAACCCGCCAATATCGTTACTCCGATAACCGATTCCTCGTTTTCGGAGAATATATACAATTCAGACCGCGCGTTTCTCCCTTCCTTTTATCGGGACAAACCGGAAAATATCGCAAGTTATTTGAATATCAACGGCGATAAAAGTCTGGATTTTAATGTGACGGCTTCACATCTAAGCGAAGGCACATACTACGCGTTTATTCTTCAAAACAATGAAGTTGTCACATTTAACGGTGGAAAGGAATATATGATGATCAATGCGAAAGAAAAGTTCGTCTATAATCTTGATTTCCATCTCGATACGGCAGAATGCGGAGACGCGGTCGAGTGCGTATTCTGCCAGCTGGTAAACTATGGCGATGATTATAACATTGCCTATGTAGTTCAAACAACAAGAGCTTGTCTGGTAGTCAGAGAGGACTTTTCAATATGAGAAAAACAGCACCAATACTTGCGGCGTTCACGGCAGCATTAGCGATTACCGCATGTGCGAAAATGCCCTACATTTCCGAAAACGAACCGATGTCCGCTCCGTTTGCCGAGACCTCATCTTTTACGAAAGAGCCGGACGTATTCTCAGACTAAAACGATCGGTCAAGCTCTTCCGAACATAACTCCGAACCCGAGACTTTTGTCGATACTCTTGAAAGTGTGAGAGAGCATGTTATATCTCTCTCCATGTGCGGCATAGCGATGACGGTCAACAACGAAAAACTTATTTATGACGGAGAGCCCGTAAAGGTCGCAGTCACACTGAAAACGCCGGAGAGAAACGAACTTGACTGCTCGTGCGGTATTTCCGTTTTTATAAACGGGCTTGCTCAGGAGGTGTCGACGGACGGCGTTAATTACGGTTATATGGCAATCTATAAAGATCAGAAGCCGGGAAATGAATACGAAACGGAGCTGTATTTCAAGCCGTCGGTTCTGCCCGAGGACAAGGATAAAGACAGTCTTGAGGTTTCGTTTGTTTCGTGTTCAAATGCCGATTATAAACCCTCGCGGTTATTTCTTACTCTGTTTGGCACGCATGAGTTCGATCTTCTCCGCAAAACGATTGAGATGACTGTCGACAAAGAGATCACCAATATAATTGAGCGCGAGACCGAGAGCGAATTTACTGCCGAACTTGTAAAAAAGCCAACGCACGACATGGCTGATTTTATTCCAAATAACTTAACGGATAACGAGTATGGGCTTCTTTATTTGAGCGAGGACGGTTCGCTTTCGGCAACATATTCATTGCAGAATACCGCAGTCGGCGCGCATAGGCTCGCATTATTCGTAAACGATAAGCCTGCAACCTTTAATGGCGGGAAGAGTTTTTGCGATATAGAAGTCGAACCCGAGACTAAATATTTGCTGGATATAGTTCTTGATGAAGACCCGGACGAACTCGGTTATATTTATATGCTGGACTTCTATGAAGAGGAGGTTAAAAACGGCGTGATTTACGCTCATGTAGACTCGCCAACTCCAAAAATTATTGTTGCACATGATTTTAAAAGATAGGGGGAAGCGTTTATGCTGCTTCAATTAAACTCGGTAAGCAAATCCTACACAAAGGGACGAAAGCGCCGCAACGCGTTGGATAAATTCACGCTGGAAATGACGGAGGGCGTATACGGATTATTGGGACCTAACGGCGCGGGGAAGTCAACGCTTATAAACATAATCACGGGGATAATTTCGCGGGACAGCGGAACTATTTCGTATGAATGCAACGGCGATCACGATTATCTTTCACACCTCGGGTTTATGCCGCAGGGAATAGATTTTTACCGCAACTTCACCGCACGCGATTACATAAAATACATAATGACCCTGAAAAAATTCAAGACGGAAAACGCGGACAAATACGCGCTTGAAACGTTGGCGAAGGTTAATCTCGCGGACGAGGCGGATAAAAAGATCGGCGCGTTCTCGGGCGGAATGAAGCAGCG